>JAPZAR010000013.1 GCA_027460535.1 Candidatus Methanoperedens sp. | reverse complement strand
CCGGTAAGCTTTCCGGCGTTGAATCCAATTGAACCGCAGGCTCCACCCGTTGTAGTGCTCCCCCGCCAATTCCTTTAAGTTTCAGCCTTGCGACCGTACTTCCCAGGTGACTCGCTTCAAGTTTTCACTGCGGCACCAGATGCGGTCGCACCGCACCTGACACCTAGCGAGCATCGTTTACAGCTGGGACTACCCGGGTATCTAATCCGGTTCGTGCCCCCAGCTTTCGTCCCTCACCGTCGGACCCGTTCTGATGGGATGCCTTCGCCATCGGTGGTCCCCCAAGGATTACAAGATTTCACCCCTACCCCTGGAGTACCTCCCATCTCTCCCGGTCCCAAGCCTACCAGTATCTCTTGGCCGCCTGACGATTAAGCCGCCAGATTTCCCAAGAGACTTAATAGGCCGGCTACGGACCCTTTAAACCCAATAATAGCGGCTACCACTCGGGCCGCCGGTGTTACCGCGGCGGCTGGCACCGGTCTTGCCCGGCCCTTGCTAACCACTGTTGTTTAGACAGCAGGACAGCCAGCACTAGGTGCTGGCACTCGGGGTCCCCTTATCGCGGTTTCCCGCAGTGTAAAGGTTTCGCGCCTGCTGCACCCCGTAGGGCCTGGATTCATGTCTCAGAATCCATCTCAGGGATCTTGCTCTCACAACCCTTACCCGTCGTAGGCTAGTAGGTACGTTACACCCACTACTACCTGATAGGCCGCAGACCCATCCTTGGGCACCGGAGTTTTGGACCAAAGAACATTCCAGTATCTTTGATCTATCCGGTATTAGTCCCAGTTTCCCGGGGTTATCCCGGACCCAAGGGCAGGTTATCCGCGTGTTACTGAGCATTGCGCCGAGGGCTTTACCCTCTCGACTCGCATGGCTTAGTCGGACCCCGATAGCAGTAACCTCTGGCAGGATCAACCAGAATTGATTTGATATCTCGTTGATATCTGCACACGTTGAAGTATTGTTTAAACTATCGGAATTTTAGGAGGAACTATTATATAAGGTACAATAGTTCCTTGTTAATTCCTCTCTGTCGATTGGAATTAACCGAACTGTCACGCCAATGTCAGACGAGAAACTGCGTTCTTGTCTCCATTTAATGTATCATGGTCGGAAGGCAGCCCGTCACATTCAGGTTTTACCTACAATCAGGGCCGACGCCAAATATTAACCATGAATAAGGTGGTGATAAAGAATCGTTGTATTTTGCAACACAACTCCTTCGTGTTTTACCACGCAGGAAGTTCTATGTATGTAATCCACCGTATTTAACACTTTCCCTCGTATACGATTTTATACACGAGTTCATTATTTTTTTCAGTGTTAAAAACAGAACGAATTCTGTTTTTCCGGTATTACATATGTCCTGGCAACGTAGTTGCCGGGCTTCCCCAACTACAACTCCCACGTATATAAGAGTTGCGGGTGGGGTTTTTGAAAGTTTGAATAGTCAAAATATCTGATAAATATTTTAACCCAAACCAATAGATTCCGAATGGATTCGTGTGGGTCGCTAGCTTATGAAAATAATTGATGGCGCAAAAATAATGAGAAGAGTAGAAAGATATGTATTCTATCGATTAATATTATCCCTGGCAGCCCTGCAAAATCTATCATCAAGACCATTCGCCCTTTCGCCCTAATGACTGGAATTCGGTGGAAGCGGAAGAGATACCCTGCAGGGAAGGGAGTGGGTACGCGTAAACGCACCCAATAAATCAAATCAGATCACAGTAAAAACCAGGTTGAGAACTGGTGCAGAATAAACAAAAAAGAAAATAATAAAAAATGAGAATGTAAGAACTCACCCGAAAAGGGCGCCGAGTCCTTCCATTCCGCTTTCTTCAGCTTTCTCTTTCTCTTTTGGATTTTCTTCTTTCTTTGGAGCTTCTGCTGCCGCTGGAGCCGCTGCCGCCGGAGCCGCTGCTGCTGGTGCCGCGAAAGCCGCCTTTGAGATGGCTTCCTCGATATTGACACCTTCAAGAGCGGAAACAAGAGCTTTGGCTCTCACTGCATCGACTTCCATACCTGCTGCCTTTATCACGGCAGTAATTGCTTCATCTGTTACTTTCTTTCCTGCGCTGTGTAATAATAGCGCTGCATATACGTATTCCATTTTAATCACCTTTTATTTAGCTTAACCGAACAGCGAGCCCAGGCCCGCTGCAATATCTGATTCCTTGTGTTCTTCCTTTTTCTTCTCTTCCTTGGCTTCCTTGGGAGCCGCTGCCTCGGGCTTCTTTTCTTCCCTGGGTGCTGCAGCAAGCTTTTCCTTTAGCCTGGCACTGACTGCATTTGCATCTTTAACAGATGCGATCTTCGCAAGGGATAGCATCTGTAAATTACCTTTTGCAAGCAGTACATCGATGATATCAGGCATTATTATCTCTGCATTGATAGCAAGATTCCTCGACTGAGAGGCCGCTTTGGTAAGCAGTGTGCTGATCGTGGCTTTTGCCGGATATGCTGAATTAATGGACAGGTTGAACGCCCGCTGCACCGCAAGCGTCAGATCGCTTCTGTATTTTGTCTCATCCACAGCCAACAATATCGACTCGTATACCATGCCTTTCTCGTATACCGCACGAAGGTCAAGCCCAAGTTCGACTGGACGAATACCGAGACGTGAAAGGATGGATGCAAGTTTGGCATCTACTACATCACCCTGTCTGGCTACGGTCTTCGTCTCTCGGATCACGACCTTCCCGCCTTCTATCCCTGCAGGTATTCCAGCACCCTGCAATTCTCCCACGATCGGCCCTGGCGGGAATGAGGTCGGGCCTTTCTGCACAATTATATCCTTTGGTGCGATACCGCCTGCTTTAATGGGGGCCTCGGTCTTCCCTTTTTGCAGTATCTTATAAAGTTTAAAAGGATTCTCATTCGTGAATAATAAAGCGGTCTGGGAATCCACATATTTTTCTATCTGTTTTATATTATCCGCGGATTCGTCCAGGGCACGGAAAATGAGCGAATTCCTGCACATCTTTATATCAGCCATACCGCGAAGGTTCTTTCGCATTATTTGAAGCTGGCTTGAAGGAATGCCATGGACCCCGACAATGCCTGTGGAAGAATAATTTGTTAGCAGCTTCTTTATAGTCTCAACTTCATCTTTTTTCCATTGAGGGATATGGATACTGTGGTGTTTTAGTTCTGCCGCCATTTAAATCACCCTCACTGATGGCCCCATGGTCGTTTTAACATACACCGATTTAACATTATATAGGCCGCGTTCGTACTTGTGCTCTATACGATTTATTATAGCCTCGACATTCTCCGATACCTTCACCGGGTCCATTTCCTTTCTTCCGATCGAGATGTGGAATGTCATCTTATCCTTGGATCTCACCTTAATTGAGTTCTTTGACTTGTTGATTATCTGGACAATATCCTTATCCGGGGTCAGGGGTATGGGCATTTTTCCCCTGGGACCGAGTACCTGACCAAGGGTTTTACCAATTATTGGCATGTATGCCGACTCTGAGATAAAAAAATTGACTTCTTCGGCAAGGGTTTTTGCCCTTGCTTTGTCTTCTCCGAGCACATTGATTTCCTCAGGATCAAAAACATAATCAGCACCTGCCGCTTTTGCCCTCTGGGCGGTCTCACCTTTTGCAAATACCGCGATCTTGATCGGTTTACCCACGCCGTGCGGCAGGATGATCTCTTCGTCGAACCTGTTCTGCGGCTGGTTCATATCAAGATTTTTAAGATTGATCGCCAGGTCAATACTTTCTGAAAATTTACGCTGTGGAGCTTTTTCTAATGCCTGTTTCACAGCTGTTACTATCGTTTCATGTTCCAATAAGATTCCTCCCGTAGTAGTCGACTATCAATGTCTCCTACGGATGATAGGGAGGTACTCTTTTCAACTATATAGTACTTTAAACTATCGGTTGAGATAGCATATGTAAATGGTATGCACGTGGCGATATAATTCTTATAATATTGAGAACACGGGTTTGTATCGGTATAGAATTGCCGGCTCCATAAAAAAACAAAAAGTTTTTATAGGCTCGCACCAATGGCAATCGTGTTCAGATTAGTGGGGTGAACTTATGAAATGCTCTATTGGAGATAATGTAAGATTTAAACTTGAATCCGGCGAAGTGCAGGAAGGAAATGTCCAATTTGTTGAAAACGGTAGAAACGAAGCTACGCTCTATGTAAATGGTTTCTGTAGATGGGCTTACAAGGTTCCAGAAAACAGAGTCATCTCGAGGGTCCCTTTAAGGTATAAATATTAAAACTGAAATCAAGAATAGATACATTCACGAATAAGATAGTTTTCCGCCAGAACATGTGTAACTCCTATCTTCAACTGTGGGATTGGCCGGGTTTGAGATGATTTAAACTGGTATAATACGGATTATCTCTTCCTGCCCTAAGCCTCTCAACTTCATCTTTTCCTTTTATCCTCAAGACAAAACTTCCCTGGCATGGCTTAACATAAGGCATGATGACGTGATCATCGTCTACAGCAACAGGGATCGGGTTGCTACCTATCAAGTAAGTATTGAAAATCTTATAGCCCTGATGCACATAATATATTTCTTTAAAGTTCTTCTTTATGTAATCCGCACATTCCGCAATTGTACTGCTCGCAAGCAATACCTCATATTCTAGTTCATCAACGCAGCCCATTGCCCTATTGTTTCTCTCCTCTTATTGTTATTACTGTCTGGCGGATCGGAAGAACCTTCCCGGATCTCTTCACAGCCTCTTCAACTATACTCTGCAATCCAAAACAGCAGGGCACTTCCATATTGGCAAGCGTGATACTTTTAACATTGTTTTTCTTAAGTATCTCTGTGAGCTTATCTGCATAATATTCCGCATCATCAAGTTTCGGACAGCCTATGACCAGTGATTTTCCTGCAAGGAAGTCCGTATGGAAATTCGGGTAAGCGAATGGGACGCAGTCTGCCGCCACGAGAAGTTCCGAGTCCCCAAAATATGGCGCCTCCGGGGAAACAAGGGTTAATTGCACGGGCCACTGTCTCAATTGCCCGGTCTGCCTCCCGGAGCCACCTGCTGCTTTTTTCTCGCTCCTGAAGTCCATTGCCATACTTCCCGGGCATGAATGTTGAGCATGCGAAACCATAACAGGTTTTTTTGCCACTGTGCCCAGATGTTCTCTCACAGCTTCCTCATTGAATTCGGGTGCATCCCTTTCAATTACTGTAATTGCGTCCTGCGGGCAGTGCCCGAGACATGCCCCCAGGCCATCGCAGAACATGTCATCCACGAGTTTTGCCTTTCCATCAATGATCTTTATCGCCCCTTCGGCACAGTTTGGGACACATAGGCCGCAGCCGTTACACTTCTCCTCATCTATAGATACGATTTTTCTCTTCATATTTTTCATGCATTGATTGTCTTTGATAATTTATAAATCTATTGGTTGTAATTTATAGCATTATTGAGGAAATAAATTTTAAGATATAGGTAAGATATTTATACATTCCTGAGAATTCAGGATTATATGCGAGAATTTCTTGATCTTGACAAAAGGGACAGGGAAGTTCTATCCCTGCTCGAGAAAAACCCTGAAATATCACAGAAAGATATAGCTGAAAAACTCAATATCTCCCAGCCATCTGTCAGCGCCAGGATACACAAACTCAAGCAAAAAGGTGCGCTGGCGCACGTTGTGGGCATGAACCTGAAAAAAGTGAACCTTTACATGGCAAAGGTGGACGTGATAGCAAGTAACACGTCATCCGTCCTTGATATTTTCAAGGATTGTCCTTATTTCCTGAATGGCCTTATCGTTTCTGGGAAGCATAATCTGTGCCTATTTTTCGTTGGCGAGGACATTGCCACGCTCGAAGCTATCGTGGACGGGCACCTGAGAAACAATCCACTTGTCATGAGCGCTGAGGTCAGCATCGTGATAACACCCATGAAGGACCTGATCATGCCGTTGAAGATGAGCTTTGATTTCAGCGACACGCCGCCCTGCGGCAACGGGTGCAACTGCAAGGAGTGTACACATCATATCTCAAATAGGTGCCTTGGGTGCCCTGTTACGAATAGTTATAATGGGAAAATATGGAAATGATTTAACTAATATTATCAGCAGATCTTCAAGGAAAATGATATCGAGAATTGTAAATTTTTAAAATTTCAAATTTTCCAGGACTGAACTAGCTCAAAGTGAAGCTTGACTCATGAATCTTGCTTACAGATTACTCATCCAGAATTATATTTCTATACAGGTATTTATCTCTTCAAGTGCACGTGCGTATATCCCTGATTTATTCAGATGAGCTGATAGCTTGAGCGGCCTGTGACCGGCCGGGTGGTACACGATTACCGCTTCAGGGGCGCACTGGTGCACCATTCCGACCAAGCCGTTAACATCCATGTGATCGCTGATGTTTATCGTTGGGATCCTGTAATCACGCCTTCCGGTCAGTATGAATTTCTTTGCGGCACTGATCCATGGGATTTCAGCAGGCGTGGTTATGCGGATCCCGCAGTCGCTCTCAAGATCCACAACATGCCCTATGTCCTGCATCAGGCCTCTGGTAAGAGCAAGCGATACAGGATCCATGCCTATATCCCCGGTGTAACCCGACTCGCGCAGAAGCTTGACGGCACGCTGTGCTTTCCCGAAAGCGTAAGCGCCGAAAGCTATATCATCATAAGTTTCGACCGCTTCCCTGAATGAGCTGATGTCATCCTGGAAATGACAATTGGGGTCCCCGGGATCCCCGTAGTTGGCTTCGGTGACCAGGCAATCACATTCGGGCAGGTCATTCGCATCTTTCACATCTCCTGTGACAAGGATCCGTGTCCCGACCTCGTTTTGCCAGCAAAAGGCCGTGGAACCGATGGTATGATGGGTTGGATAGGTAGTCACGTCGACCCCGCAGACGTTTATAGTCTCGCCAAGCTTAAAGGTCTGACCTGCGTATTTCTTGCCATAAAGGATCTCAAGGGCGCGGGCGGTCTCTTCTGAGCATACCGCTCTTTCAGAGAGCATTGCAGATTTCCCATAATGGTCCGAATGGGCATGGGTGATCAGGTAGGCATCGGGCTGAACCAAGCGAGAGTTCGTGGTGTCTATTGCAAAAGCAATCCTTTTCTCCCGATTAAAAGTCAATGAAACGTGGGGCTTGAATCCTCTATTGGTCTTGTGCCTGATAGGCAGTACGCCAAGGTCAATTAAAGGTTTCAAGCAAACCCCGTTATTTCAGGGCAGCGTTCAGATCGGCTTCCAGCACGTTCGCACGGGTCACACCTGTGTATCGCTTGAAAACAGCGCCATCTTTCTCGATTACCAGCGTAGGTACTGCATGAACCGTGAATTTAGAGGCAAGTTCATAGTTTGTATCTACGTCGATCTTTTTAATCTCGATCTTGTCCCCAAATTTCTTCTTTATCTCTTCATTAATGGGGTCTTGCATCTTACATGGCCCGCACCATTCAGCGTAAAAATCCATTAGAACAACTTTACTCATTTGATTTCCTCCTTAGACAGCAGACTCCAATTTACATTTTTCTTTCAGGGTTTTTCCCTTTTTTTCTCCTGCGAACCTGCTATCATACCTAAGTATAATGTTATGGTTTAAAATATTTGCCTCTTAACAATAAAGCACTATATTGCTAAAAGCAAAGTAATAGAAAAAAGGAAAAAGAAAAGACGGGACATGTTGGCCGTGCCCCGACTTTTTTGGTTCTTTGCCGCATACTCATTTTACGAAATAACCCGGAACGAAGATGATGACGAAATATACTGCCATCGTTACAAGCCCGAGTGGCACTCCAAGTCTTGCCCATTCTTTGCTTGTGATCCCAAGTTTTCCGGCTGAGATTATGTTCGGGATATTTCCAGGTATCAGCATACCACCTGCGATCAAAAGTCCCATGAGCGCTGCCTCTATCTGAATCTGAGATAGTGACGGCCCTATCTCTGCTGCTGTCAGCGTTGCATTATCGAGGATAGCCGAAACCATATTGACCCAGTAGAGAGCCTCTGAGGGCACTTGCGTAAAGTATGTAATGATAAGAGGTTTGAATCCATCACCAAGAAAAACGAGCGCCATAATGAAAACATAGACCTTGACGGCTCTCATAATGACATCTTTTAGTGTCTCTTTGTAGTCTTCTCCCTTCAGGCCCTGATCCTTTGGGTCTACTTTCCCCAGGAAGAACATCCCGACAATTCCGTAAGCGATGATACCTGGGACAATGTATTTCCCGAGCAGATTTATCAGATAATCGAATCCTGCATAGTAAGGTGGACCTGAGAGTTTAGAGATCGCAATAGTTGAAAGCGGCTCCCCAAGAGGTGTGAGCGCTGCACCAAGACCGATGGAAAAGCATGCTATGACCACGAGATCCACTTTTGATTTCCTGGAAAGCGGCATCGCGTTTGCCATCTCTACAAGAATTATGGCGGCAAGAATAGCGGAAATCACACTGGAAACAAGACCAAGGACCGCGATCAGGATGAAAGCCATGACCTTCAAGGAAAGCGCCTCGGTCATTCTCCTGATTCCACTGTGGATAGGCCCGTGCCACTTGTAGATTATCAATCCCACGACCAGAACTATCTGCACGATCCCTATTGGGATACCATAGACTTCTGCGATCTTGAGGGGGGCGGTTAATCCTTCTTTGACGATTGCCCAGCTCCATCCTGTTTCTATAGGTACTCCCTTAAACTCCAGACCTACAACGAAACCGGCAATTGTCAGCGCGAATACGCCGCATATGAACAGGAATACTTCCAGATTCTGTTCGATGATCTTAATCTTGAACGGCCCGATCAATACGACCAGGAATATTAGAAAAAGCCCTATTGAAATTCCTATATCCAGTGCCATTACTTTCTTCCTCCTATGGTAATTTGATTCCAGACTACCATAACGTCTGGAAACTTTTCCCTATTTAACACAGTCTCTTTTATAATTTGTGGTTTAATCGGCGACTGAACTGCGATTGATTACACCCGGTATCATCCCGATCAGCTTGCGCGCCCACCTGAGTTTTTTCTTTTTCATCTCCGTCACGTTCTCATCCTCAAAATAAAAGCCGATAAGAGTGATATTTCTTGCTCCGAACGCATGTGCGAGAAAAACGCATCTGTCCCCGTCGCTGAACCCGCCAAAATTGTATATGTTTGAAAGAGGCTTTGATTGGGTTGTTCCTATGACATTACTCAATTCCTTTACAATATTCAGCTTATCTATATTATCTCCGTGTGCATGGACTACCATTATCGCACCTCTCCTGCTGGCTTCAATCTCATCCGGTATATCGCCATCAAGGTCAGTGACGATTATATCGGGTACAATGCCTTTTTCCAGAAGCGTACTTGTTGCGCCGTCCGCCGCTATTATCATGTATCGCTTCACATCGGTTTTTTCAAGGTCCTGCGAAAGAGTGGGCGCGTTACCGCATACAAGAACATCTTTTCCTTTAATTCTATCCCTTAGCTCGGTTATATCAATGGATTTCCCTGAAAGCAGTCTTGACAATAACCTGGCAGCTTGTTCATCACTCTCACGTCTCCATCCGAAATCGCAGAGTATTTCTTTGTAAATTGGTTCCCATTCTTTAAAATTCATTTTAACATACTGAACCCGCAGTCTAATGATTTCAATCTTTCTTTTTTTAAGGCTAATGAAAACGATCAATAAACACGTTCGAGTGTATTATGCTTTGATGATAATAAGCCCGTACCGAAATAATGCCAAGAGATTTTGCATGATTAAAGTTTGCATCAGTTTTATTAATTATAACATGCCTCCGTCATTACCTGAGTCTTACTCGTTTTTGGATTATTATAATAGTAACACAACTATTCTCCTGGAGATACTGAATTAGAAGAAATGCTTAAGTACAAAAGAATCCTGTATTAGTTTGGGAGTATAAATTAGGGCACTTAAGCTTGTACGTCATGAAGTCAAAGACTATTCCAAGTGGAAAACTGTGTTCGATGAGCACGCTGCCACCCGCAACGCAAACGGTTCCAAAGGGGACGTCTCTTCCGTAATGCTGATAACCGAAATGAGACTGTGATCCTCTTTGAATGGGAAAGCATTAGAAAGGCGAAAAAATTCGCCAAGTCTGAGGATTTGCGAAAGACGATGGAACGGGCTGGTGTTTCTGAAAAACCTGATTTGTACGTGGAAGAAGTTGAAAATGTATCCGTGCAGTCTCGGTGATGAAAAATTAAGAGGAGGTTAAATATGACAAAGAGATCAGAAGAAAAACGCATAGTTATGCTTATGCAATGGACAGGAGTTACAAAAGAACTCTATGAAAAGGCGAGAGAACAAGTGAACTGGGAAGGGGAAGTCCCAAAAGGAGCAGTACTTCATATTGCTACATTTGACGACAAAGGAGCACGAGTTACGGATGTATGGAAATCTGAGAGGGACTTCAATGACTTTGTCCAAAATAGACTAATGGCCGTGACCAAAGAATTGATAGATGTGGAACCGGATGTAGAAGTATATCCACTGCACAATTTATTCATTCCTGAGCGAAGAGGAGAAGGACTGAATACGCGCATAGTTTTACTCCTAAAATGGGAAGGATTTACAAAAGAAATGTATGAAGAGGGGAGAAAACAAGTAGATTTTGAAGGCGATGTCCCTGAAGGGTTAGTGCTTCATATTGTCACATTCGATGACAAAGGCATAAGAGTTAGTGATATATGGGAATCTGAAGAAGATTTTAATAACTATACCCGGGAAAGACTTATGCCCGTGATTGGAAAAATGACGGAGACAGAACCAGTTATAGAAGTATATCCGCTACACGCTTTATTCATACCGGGAGTGTGAAGAAAATGGAAGAGTGAGGGTTTTGGCAGGGCTATCCCGCAACCCTCATTTTTGCCACCCTTACAGTGGGCATAATAACGTTCCTCACCTACCTCATATCCTGAAGAAGCAACAATCGTTAGGTATCTGGTACGAGAGACTGTCTGAAGGACAGACGCTTGAACTATTGAGACTCATTGAAGAGCTTTGGTAACCAGATCATCTGGTTTCTTTTTCGGAAAAAGTAAAAATCAGAATTTAGGATTGTGCCCATTCGACTAAAGAATATATATAAGTATATACATTATTCACTCAATGAAAAATTCCGAGTTTGAAAATTCAGATAAGCCTTTGACCTCTAAATATTCGACTGAATTTTCAAAGATACTTACCTGTTTCCAGTGCGGTACCTGCACGGGCAGCTGCCCGTCAGGCAGGTATACAAGCCTGAATGTCAGGCGGATTGTCAGGGATTCAGTAAAGAAGGATACATCTTCAGATCCTGATCTCTGGTTGTGTACCACCTGCTACAATTGCCAGGAACGGTGCCCTCGCGGGATAAAAATAACAGACGAGATACTCATCTTGAGAAGCAATGCAGTGAAAAAAGGGCATATACTTCCTGCCCACAGGAAGGTATGCAATTTCTTAGTCGAAACAGGGCAAGCCATCCCAATAGACGACAAGCACATCGCAGTTCGAAAAAAAATAGGACTGGGATTGCCTGAGACTGTCCACAAGTATCCAAAAGCCCTCACGGACATAAAGAAACTTCTTGAATCGACAGGATTCAATGAGCTGATAAAAGAATGAAGGAGTTATCTCTTTTTCTGGGATGTCTCATCCCCAATCGCTATCCCGGCATTGAAAAGGCCACGAAGCTTGTCCTGGACAGGCTCGGGATCAAATGGAGCGAACTCGAAGAAGCTGCATGTTGCCCTGCCCCTGGCGTATTTCGTTCATTTGACAGGGTCACGTGGCTGACTCTGGCATCGAGAAACCTCGTGCTGGCTGAAGCGAAAAATACCGACATCCTGACATTATGCAACGGGTGTTTCAGTTCGTTGATGGATGCCAACGATATCCTGAAGAGCGATGTAACCCTGAGGAACGAAGTGAATGCACATTTAAAAAAAATCGGAAAAGAATTCCGCGGCACTATCGAGGTCAGGCACATAATCGAATTCCTCTACAGGGATATTGGACCTGAGAACCTGGGAAAGTCCATAGAGAAACCCCTTGGGATCAGGGCAGCCGTGCATTACGGATGCCATCTCTTGAAACCCACAAGGGACAGGAAGCTTGGGAAAGCTGAATGTCCCGTGTTTTTCGATGAGCTTGTAGAAGCAACGGGCGCAGAAAGTGTCCGGTATGAAGGTAAGACAAGCTGCTGCGGGGCAGGAGGAGGTGTCCGGTCTGCTATGCCAGAAACATCTATCAAAATGACAGAATACAAGCTCAAGAGGATAAAAAAGGCCGGCGTGGACTGCATCGTGGACGCATGTCCCTTTTGCCATATGCAGTACGATGCCGGACAGGTCGAACTAAAAGCTGTGGGAGAGACCTATAATATTCCCGTTGTTCATTATAGCCAGTTGCTCGGCATGGCGCTTGGATATTCTCCGGAAGAAGTCGGACTGCATTTGAATGAAATAAAAGACCCGGGTTTTGAAGAGAAAATAGCGATTTCTCAAAAAAGACTTCCTGCTGTTATATAATTTAAATGAAAATAGTGGTTAGTGGGCAGGTTGGGTTGGATGGTGGTTTTAAAAAAGTTATTTTTCTGCCCACTGTGCTTCGATGATATGCGAACATGATATATAAAGTTTGCGTATATCCGTGTAGAATCCGACTTTCGTCCCAAATGCTCAATCGCGAATAGCAAATTATTTACGTTAGCAAACCAGATTATAATGGGGCTTGGATAAAAAGCTTGAATCTGAAATTGGTTACTGATAAAAAGGCTCAAAAACTTCAAGAGGGAATCCGTCAGCCTCAAAAAGGTCGACTTTGGTCGAATGGATATTTGGATAAAATAGGAAAAATGAGGGTCGGGCTGATGAGTCCAAGCATCATAACTCAGGGTAGTGGAACATGATAGTTACAAGGCATATTTCCATTGATAATAATTGTATCAAGAAAATGGAACCTCACATTGTATGGCATAATGGCAAATTCAGTGCTGCGATAAGAGACATAATAGACCATATGGGGAAATCCGGGATAATTTTTGCGAGGTGATGATACGAATACTATAGGTACCATAGGGGAGCAATTCATGGCCAAAAGAATAAAATATGTTGCAGCTGCGGCAGCAGCAGTAGCAATTATGGTAGCTGCTTATTATTACCCGGCAGAGGCGTTCATGGCTTTTGTTTTGTGGGTGTCTCCTGGCATCCCGTTAATCCTGATAGTGATTTTGATATATAAGTTGTTTTTTGAGAAAAGGAGGAAATGAGTATGAAATACGACATGAACAAATTTGACAGGGAGAAATGGAAGATGCCCAGATGGGCAAAGTATACAACTTCTTTGATAGCTGGAGTTTTTATGGCTTTCGTTATGGGATGGCTGTTCCTTATTCCAGTGGCTGCAGTTGTACTTCTGGTCTATGGGCTTGTAGTATCTATGAGGGATAGGAAGAACAGGATTACGGTGACTGTAAAACCAACTGAGGCCATGAAAGCCATTGCCCGCAGGGAGGAAGAACTCAAAAGAGAGAAAGAAAGAATCCTGCATGAAGAATACACCGCTGTGATAAAATAGAAACCAGTGGATTTTTCCGGGCTTGAGTATGAACAGATTAGATTTATTTTTCATCGCAGGACTCTTAATACTGGCAGGGATCGAAGTAGTATCCGGGCAAAACGAGGATGTATCATGTTTCCATTGTCATTCCAAACAGGTGAATGAGTTAATGGAAAGCGTGCACTTTAATAAAAATATTTCATGTATTGACTGTCACGGCGGGGAAATACATGTCAATGGGTCCACAATATCAGTAAACGTCATGAGCACAAATTTTACAGGTGTACCAACACGAACTAATATCTCTGATTTATGCTCCACATGCCATCGTGAGGAGACCAGACTATACAAAGAAAGCATACACTGGAAAGAGCTTGAAAACGGACACGGAATAGCACCTACATGCACAGATTGCCACGGAACCCATAATATTCTATCCTCCAAAAACCCTGGATCCATGACTTATTCAGGAAATGTTCCTCAACTCTGCGCGAGTTGTCATGAAAATCAGACCAAGATGAGCGCATGGTACTACGGGATTCAGACGGATAGATTTGATACCTATAAAAATTCATATCACTATAAAGCACTTATTTCAGGAGGAAAAGGGGTTGCAACATGTCCGGATTGTCATGAAAACCATGATACGAAAGATCAAAGCGATCCCACATCGTCAATATATCCAGCAAATCTTCCTTCTACATGTGGAAAACCTGGCTGCCACCCAGGTCAAAGTAAGCTGATTTATGGAGGTAAGATTCACGAAGGGCAGTCTGTTTACTTACTATCCATTGATGCTAAAAAACTTGTAACCTATTTCTACATACTTATGATCCTGTTTGAAGTCGCCTTTACACTGGGGCTTATATCCCTTGATATTAATTCAAAGTTCGAGATAAAAAGGAGGGAATGAGGTGCCAGAGTTTAAATTCAAGAGGTTCACTCTTAACCAGCGTATCGAGCATATAATATTTTTTTCAACGTTTATATTGCTGGCTTATACGGGTTTTCCCCTGATGTTCCCTGACGAATGGTGGTCTAAATGGATGATTTCATCTGTGGGTGGTTTTGATAACAGGACCTTTATACACCATGGTGCAGGCCTGATAATGATCGGTGTAAGCGTATATCATGTGGTTTACCATATTTTGGAGAAACCACGCTATGACGTATTATTTAATATGGATGATATTAGCAACTTTCTGCAGCAGATTCGATATTCCTTACGATATTCAGATGAGCGTCCCAAATCCGGAAGATATACATGGAAACAGAAGTTCGAATATTTCGGAGCAGGATTTGGAGCTGTCGTTATGGGTTTTACCGGGATATTGATGTGGAAGCCCTTTGAGGCCATGCAGTACTTTCCCATAGGTATCATCCAGGTCGCTAACCTTTTCCACACATGGGAGGCGGTTCTTGCTTCCATTGCGGTGTTCATCGGACACTTCTATGATGAGCATCTGGAAAAATTCCCTAATATGTCCTGGTTAACAGGTACTATTTCAGAAGAGGAACTGCGCCATGAGCATCCTCTCGAATATGAAGAGGTAATGGGGAACTATGTAATCAATGCTCCAGTAAATAAAATTGAGAGCAGGGGAGGCAATAAGATGATTACAGGGTTTGCAAAGTTACTTTTCGCGATATTTTTCTTAGCAATCACCATCTGGATGCTGTGGATTTCATATCAGGTACTGGTTGAGGCAGTTAGGACATATATTCTGTAATTTGCGCGCTGGCGGCGTGATGCTCTCAACGCTCCACCAGTCCGCTCTAAGCGCGATGTTCCTTCTGGCCCCAGGGGGGAAGCTTCATCCTCTCTGGTCGTACCTGCCCTGACTACCGCTGGGCCGTGAACAGGATACCTGTGCTGCGACAGCACCCGGATTACATAGGGGATGAACACTAGATCAACAAATGAAGGGAGAAAGGTGGGCGCGAGTGGGAATTGGGGCGATTTAGCCGAAAGTCGCCCCTATCCAGTCACCCGCATAATGCGTAATAGCTATTACAATCAATGCGATCAACAGATGTTCGAAGACCGCTTTCCAGGGTTTTGCTTTTTGCTGTTTTGCAATGTAATAGCTGAATATCCCGAGAAGAGATAATCCCCAGGCGATGCTCACGATGATCGCGGTTGTGAGCGGAAGCAGGACTATCGGAATGATAAACGCCAGTGCAAAGGTGAATTTGGCCATAAAAGTAGAAAAGGTCGATACCCATATCTCCCTGACGGTATGTCTGTTCTCAGATTCTTCAGAAATATGGATCCCCAGCGCATCGGAGAATGCATCTGCTATCGCTATCGTCAGGATTCCTCCGATAATCACCGGTTTAGTAGGAGTTGCGGCATGCAAACCCACAATTAATCCAAGAGTGGTGATTATTCCCGAGGTTATACCAAAACTGAGTCCAGTTTTTAAAGAATGATCCATCATAATCCTTAACAACTCTAACTTAAATAATTTTGACGTATAAGTACCTAAAATTCTAAAAGCGTCCTCTGGAACGGATCATCCACCACATCCTGGAGAACCTGGAAATGTTTTTTTATCCTTTTCATCATATTTGCCCTGAAATCCGGATCCGGGAATAGATATGCAGGATCCTTAACGACTTTCATGTCTGTCAGGTCAAGCAGTCCTATTTCTTTCACCTCAAGAGTGCCACTGGAGAAGTGTTTCGCTGCAAGATAGAAGTATTCACATGTCTGCCTGTATGTTTCCAGGTATTCCACTGCAAGTTTTGGATGTACTGTGCTATTCCATTCCTTTATCTCAATACCAACGATATGGAATCTCTCATCTTTTTTGAAAACGGCGATAATGTCGGCAAGGTTGCAAACGCTCTCCCTGCATATGAAAGGCTTGATATGCATCTCGGACGTATGGAATACCGGGGCCCCGTGCCGGGTAATTGAGTTTACGATCTCTTGAGAGTTTATCGTTGTCCCGAAACTTGAGAACTTCATCGCATTTCAGCATGGTATATAAGGGTAAAAATATTGGGTATGAAGAGTGAAACTAATCATTGATCTAAAAGATCCATAGATACTGTATGAAAAATTACATTTATTCATAGTAAGTATTCATGCCTGGGGCTTACAGAGAAATAACTAGCCAATATCCAAAATCTCAATAAATCTCCCAACTTTACCCCTATCCTCTGACAACAAAATCTAAGAAAAATTATTTTTCCTAAGGCAGTAACCTTTTTATTAGAATTTCGACCAAAAAATATATATGCTTTGTTGTCATATAATACATGACAACTATGAGCTTTAT
>JAPZAR010000012.1 GCA_027460535.1 Candidatus Methanoperedens sp. | reverse complement strand
ATAGAAGAGGCGGCTTCCGAGGCGGAAGAGGCGGCGGTTTCAGGCCAAGCGGTCCAAGAGAGATGCACAAAGCAACTTGCGCAGACTGCGGTCAGGAAACTGAAGTACCTTTCCAGCCATCCGGTGACAGACCGGTATATTGCAGGGAATGCTACCAGAAACACAAACCAAAGAGATATTAAATTTAAATAATCATATAAGTCCAGTAGAAGATAAAAAGGGCTTTGATATTAAGGTATCAATGCCCGCAAACTTTTTTTTCAATATCCATCAGCAAATAACCGCAGGTTTAGAGACTTTCAGGTTGCGATCACTCATGATAACTTTCATGACCTATCTCTATCTGTACACATTCCGCACATTCAAACTGTAATGTCGTATGCAATATCCTGAAATCATCCCTCACTATTTTATTTATTTCACTTATCAGTGCCTCTGTCTGCTGGACATGTATTCTGTCAACGAGAACATGGGCGCTCATCGCATGTATATTCGAGCAGATGCTCCAGATATGGATGTCATGAACTCCTTTAACGCCTTCCAGCTGCATCATTATTTCTTTCAATGTATCGGCATCGACATGAGTGGGTGCAAACTCAAGTAGAATCCGAACAGACCCAAAAATAAGCCTGAAGGCACCGTAAAAAAGCATGATGCCAATCAGAATGCTAAGCACCGGATCAATGAATGTTTTCCCTGTTAGAATAATGACAATCGCTCCACCTATTACTGCAACTGACGCAAGAGCATCGCCTATAACATGCAGATATGCCCCTCTGACATTCAGGTCATGGTGGCCGTGCAATTTTAAAGCCGCCCAGGTATTGACTATCAGGCCAATAGTGGCAATTACCAGCACCTGTACGCCTTTTACCTGTGGTGGATTGAATATCCTGCCATATGCTTCATAAAATATGAAAACAGCGATCATGACGATGGTCAACCCGTTAATCAGGGCAGCAAATATCTCAAACCGATGGTAACCAAATGTGACATTCCTGTTGGAAGGACGCACGGATATCTTCAGCGCTCCATAAGCAAGCACCAATGAGACAACATCCATAAAGACATGGGCAGCGTCGGAGAGAAGTGCAAGGCTATTGGAAATTATTCCTCCCCATAATTCAATTATGAAGATTATTGCTGTAAGAATGACTGCAATTTTCAAATTTTTGTGGATGTCTTCCATTTTTTACCTGCTTTGAGTATATTCAATGGCACGGTGATGAAATATTTCTATCGGTAAAAACATGTGGGATTTATGCTACAACTTGAAAAAGGAAGCGCTATTGGCTGAAATTGGATATGGAGAAGCTCCACTCCTCATAATAAGGGCGCGAAATGGTTTTATGATGTGCGGGTAACATGGATGTGGCCTACAGATCGGGGATGTGGATGTTTAATTTTTCAATTATATATAATTATTGAAAATATTCTTAATTTTCAAAACGATAAATCTAAGTACATAATCATATATACATGATAATTATAATAATTATATGTTGCATCACCGGATAATTCGAAAATATTCTGTCCGTCAGTGAATAATGAAGATGAAGAAAGATAAGAGAAAACCAGAAAAAATCCCTTAAAGAATTAAAAATGTGGAGAGCCGATTAAATGGTTAACGAGAAGGTCCTGGTCGTAGAGGACGAACAGATAATTGCAATGGAGATACAGAGCAAATTGAAAAATCATGGTTATTCTTGCGCCCTTGCATCTTCTGGCGAGGAAGCTATTAAGAAAGCCGGAGAAATACGCCCTAGCATCGTGCTTATGGATATCATGCTTAACGGAGATATGGACGGCACACAGGCTGCAGAACAAATTCGGACTCTTTTTGATATTCCGATAATATATATTACAGCATATACAGATGAGAATACTTTAGAGAGAGCAAAAATAACGCAGCCCTTCGGCTATTTAGTGAAACCTTTTGTAGAAAGGGAATTATACATTGCCATCGAGATAGCTCTTTACAAACATAATATGGAAAAGAAAGTGAAGGAAAGTGAAGGATGGCTTTCTGCAACACTCAAAAGCATAGGCGACGCTGTTATAGCAACGGATGAAAAAAGAATGGTAAAACTTATGAATCCCTTTGCAGAAGCGTTAACTGGATGGAAAGAAGAGGAAGCGATTGGAAAACCTCTGAAAGATGTCTTTAAAATAATTGGCGAAGAAACAGGCGAAGAAGTAGAAGACCCTATCACGAAGGTGACAAGAGAAGGAGTTTTCTTCGGCCTGGCTAATCACAATCTATTGATAACCAAGGATGGCAGGAAAATGCCTGTTGATATCATCGGGACCCGAATCATCGATGAAAGAAGCAATATCATTGGTACGGTGCTTGTTTTCTACGATACTCTTGATCGAAACCGTATCGAAAAATTTATTTTTCATAATAAAACCTGATGTCATAATTAGAGGGATATCCCTGTGATCATTCCCTCCCCATTTGAAAATTGCTATTATCATGAATCCTATCCGGCTCTTCACATACGGCCAGTTTCTTGCAGATTTCGCAATCTATCTCACATGGTTCGATATGTATCAAAATCGAAAGATTGGGAATTTTCTCCTTGATATCTTTTTCAAGATGGTCGCAGAATTCATGGGCCTTTGCAACTTGCTGGTTCTTGGGAACCACAAGATGCAGATCCACAAACCTCTCCGCACCTGACATCCTTGAGCGGAGATCATGATATTCGGCGTAATCTGAGTAGTGCTCAGCGATAATGGATTTAATGATATCTTCTTCTTTGTCAGAAAGTTTTACATCCATTATTCCAGAAACCGAGCGTTTTGTCAGGTCATATGATGCCTTTAGAATTATCAAGGCTACGATTATTGCCAGAATTGGGTCAAAAATGGGATTCTTTGTAATCTGTATGAGAATAAGACCGATAAAAACACCAATTGAGGTATATACATCTGTGGTAAGATGGTAAGCATCTGCTTCCAGGGCAATTGATTCTGCCTTCTTCGCGACTTTCATGATTTTTCTGGATACATAAAAGTTCACTGCAGTAGATACGCCCATGATAATAATACCCACACCGATCAAATCATAATCAATCCCTTCATTGTTCATGATTTTTTCGCCGGCTTTGTAGAGAATGATTATCGCTGCTATAAAAATAAGAATTGCTTCGACCGTGCCGGAAACGTTTTCAAACTTGCCATGCCCGAATTTGTGTATATCGTCAGCTGGCTTTCCTGCCTTATGGACCGAGTAATTTGCGATGATCGCAGCAAGGAGGTCGATGCCCGAATGGATCGCCTCCGAAAGGACGGATATAGAGCCCATGAGGGAGCCCGCAATGAGTTTCATTAAAAGCAGAAAAGTATTGGAATATATGGAAAGTCTCGCTACGGATGTTATTTCTTTATGGGCTTCAAAATATTTATTATTGGAATCTGACATTTATTTTCTACTATATTTTGATAATAGTATAAAGGGATATTTATCTCGGATAAGAATTATTTTTTTATTAAAATTCATTTGAGACTTTCCATCTGATAAGTACGCCCTCATCCATTTTCTCGCAGGAAATGAGTTTCAGCCTGCAGAAGTCACATGTGAACCCCTCCCCATCCACGAGCGTTGGTGCGGTTTTGCCCCCGAGTATAATGTTCCCTAAAAATGTATAGATTTCATCCACAAGACCCCTGGAAATCAGCCCCCAATTCAATGTAGCCCCGCCTTCCACCATCAATCGGTTTATACCGCGCTTCTTTAATTCTGCGAGGAGTTCTTCAAGGTCTACACTTTTCTCACCTGCGATTAGTATCTCTGCATGCTTTGAAAGCTGCCTGATTTTTTCCCGGGGTGCGATTTTGGAGACCGCTATTATTTTCTTCCCGGCGCCTTTTTTGAAGACATCAGAATCGATAGGAGTTCTTGCCGTGCTATCAACCACGATTCTGGCAGGATTTTCATCCAGACCCTTCTCGCATCTTTTTTCCCTGCGCTCTGATGATTTCAGGGTAAGGCTCGGGTTGTCTGAAAGCATGGTGCCAATGCCGACCATTATCGCATCAGAAGTCGCCCGGAGTTCATCCATTCGGTCAAAATCAAGGCTGCCTGATATCTTTGTCTGCTTGCGCCCTATGGTTGCGATTTTTCCGTCCGCGCTCATGGCTGCGTTAATGAATACGAAGGGTCTTGAGCGTTTATCCATGTTAGTATCAAGCATCGGTTCTTCTTATACTTCCAGGATGAAATATCTAACCGCAATAATGCAGAATATTCCGAATGGAAGGATTGAATCAAGAAAGATTGGTGGAATCTATTTAAATATCAGTCCTGGAGGCCATATTTTAACAGATCAAATTTGTATTCTTTACGTTCTCCATTGATCATTATCGCAATATTCAGTATGGGTTCATCACTTTTATGGATAATGGGATAGCACATGCCAACATTTTGATATGAATTGACATTCAGTTTAAGATCCATTCCTGACTGTCGTACGCACGAATTACTCAATCCAACCTGTCTGTCATATCTCTCCCCGAGGTTCTTTCCGCTTTTGGAGACAATTTGATCTTTAACTATTGAAAAATCCGGATTCTTGATATTGTTATTCCTAATTTCCAGATTTATTAATGAACAGGGCGTTGCCTGGGTTGATACGGTCGATACAATACAATCCTGAAGAGTCCTGACCTCATTGACTTGAACAGTATAAGGATCCATTGCTGTCTGAACTGCTGTCGATTGAATGCTGGTTGTTTGAACCGCAGTCTGTTGGGCAGTTTCCGCTGGTTTGGTCTCCTGATTTCCTATGCATCCTGAAAAGAGAATTACAATTCCAATTGCTGCGACAAGAACAATATTCCTGAATTTTACCATAATACCTCTGGGATTTGAAATTACCTGCATTGAGATAAAACTGTCGTATATACTGGAATGCCCATGAACTCACATTGATTTTCTCTTTTCAAAGCGGAACTTGACCACGAGAACCTGAAACTCCAACCACTTTCAGAGGTTCATACACCAATCCGCCATCCTTCTGGCAGGGCGCCGCCGGAGGATATCGAGATGACAGGACGGTGGTAAAAACAGGCTTAAATGAACGGATTTTATCTTCTTATCAGGCATTTCCATTCGCTTCCTATGAGGTCGGTCCTTCCTGCTATCTTTAATCCCTCGATCACCAGCCCATAATTCTTTCGGTCTTTATACTGCATCAGGGCCCGCTGTATCCTTTTCTCCCGCCCTTTGGGTACGTGAACTTTTTCCATGGTGAACGGATCGATCCCGGTATAATACATACATGTGGAAGCTGTCATCGGTGTGGGCGTGAAATCCTGCACCTGCTCTGTATAGAGATTATTATCACGTATGTATTCGGCAAGTTCTATCATATCCTTCAGGGTGCTACCGGGATGACCAGACATGAAATAGGGGAGAATGTATTGCTTTTTTCCAAGATCTTTATTCAAGGCATCAAATCTCCTTTTGAATTCTTCAAATACCTCAAAAGAAGGCTTGTGCATGATATCTGTGATATGCCGGGTAACATGTTCGGGGGCGACTTTCAACTGTCCGCTAATGTGGTGCGCGCAAAGCTCGGAAATATAATCAGAAGAGTCATCGAGTACCAGGTCATAGCGTATGCCTGAACCGATAAAGACTTTTTTCACCCCGGGAATCTCACGCAGGCGGCGCAGCAGTTCCACCTGTTTTTCATGACTCTTTTCAAGACTCTCGCAAAACATGCATATCTTATCAGTACATGCTCCATGCGTATCCCATCGCCTGCAGAATAGCGAATACATATTGGCTGTCGGCCCACCCACATCCTGCACGATCCCCTTGAAACCAGGCATCCTGGTCATTCTTACTACTTCCCGAACAATCGAGTCT
This sequence comes from Candidatus Methanoperedens sp., assembly GCA_027460535.1. NCBI lineage: Archaea > Methanobacteriati > Methanobacteriota > Methanomicrobia > Methanosarcinales > Candidatus Methanoperedentaceae > Candidatus Methanoperedens > Candidatus Methanoperedens sp. The sequence goes on along the minus strand of JAPZAR010000012.1, from coordinate 69,996 downwards.
ATACTTCGGCTCTGCACTATCCTGCCCTGATGATGCGTCAGGGCGCAAAAAGAACAGGATGCAAAGCACCCCCTGTGGCTTATGATCGAGAATTTGACCGGGGCAAGCGCAGGGATGGGTTTTTCGTACGATGGATGCTGCATCCTTGTAAAGGGAAGTTCGTAGATTCTGTCGAGTTCCTGCGTACTTAAGGGCAAAGCTGGCTTATTCTGGATGATCATTGTTTTTGGGTGAGGCTGTGCAACAGGCCTTCCGCGAACTGGATCCTGCTCTTGATAATGAAGTTTGAAGGCTCTTGCGTAAAGTCCCTTATCCTTCGAGACTTCGGCAAATCCGGGTATTTCGACATAACCTTCATGTCCTATCGAACGCCACCTCTCTATTTCCATTTTGACAACCGTGCCCGGGATATCCGTGATATTCTCAATCTCCTCCCCTTTTTGGAGGCGCCGGGCAATATCGATAACCTGCCTCTCACCCATCCCGAAAACAACAATATCCGCCGGGGCATCGGCCAGAATTGACTGGCGTACGGAGTCAGACCAGTAATCATAATGTGCAAACCGCCGGAGGCTTGCCTCAATGCCGCCCAGCACGATGGGGGTATCCCGGAAAATCGAATGGAGTTTATCGGAATATACTATCGCCGCGCGGTTCGGCCTCAGCCCGCCTTTCCCATCCCGTGAATAAACATCGTCGCTGCGTACTTTCAGGCTTGCAGTATAGTTGTTCACCATTGAATCCACATTCCCTGAGGTAACCCCGAAGAACAATCTGGGTCTTCCCAGTTTCTTGAAATCAGCATCTGTTTTCCAGCCTGGCTGGGCTATGATCCCAACGGTATAGCCAGCATCCCAGAGCACCCGTCCGATAACCGCTGCCCCGAACGAGGGATGGTCCACATAGGCGTCGCCTGTCACTATAATGATGTCGAATTCTTCTATTCCTAAAGTCTCGGCTTCTTCAAGAGACATTGGAAGGAAAAGAGGGTGAGATTTCATGTTACTAAAAATGGCCGTTGAAGAAAATTCTAAACTTCTTTGAGCATTTCAATAAGCTCTTCCTTAGATATCTGGTTCCATATGCTCACTTTGTTCAATATGTCATTCAACGTTCCTTTTGCAATTTCATCGTGAGAAGGAACTGTGAGTGAATGAGCACCTGCAGCAGTATATTTCCTCAATTTGATGTGGCTACCTCTCTGCTTTACCACATTATCACCCAGCTTGTGCAACACTTTAATTAGCTGATTGCCTGAAACAACAGGCGTTTTTTGTGTCATAAAATAAATTATGCGTTGAGATATTCGGTATCACCTGAAAATAACTCTTAAACAGCGACTTCCATCATAGCAAGAATTGATGAGGGACACTTTAAATCATAACCAACCTCATCTTCCAGATGCAAAGCTACAGCTTCTCTCAGATTGCTTATAGCTTCATCAATAGTTTTCCCTTGAGTAAATACATCAATATCCAGTGTTCTGGCACAGTAGTATTCGCCATCGAAATAAATTTCAGCTTTAATTATCCTTTGCATATCATCGCTGTCACATTAAAGTCGTCCTTTACTTATACTTTTAGGTCTTTAATTTTCAAGGGTTTTTTCCTATCTAACAATCCTGTCTTTTGCATTCCAGAAGCAGTTCCTCAAAAGTATAATTCTCCGGCGTTATCTTAACCCTTACACCGAACCCTGAAAGAGTATCAGCCGTCGGTTTACCAATAGCAGCAACAGTCTTTTCATTCATCATCCTGATGAGTTCATCCTTAACTCCCATCTCCTCCGCAAGTGCCATGAGATTCCTGACCATCATCGAGCTTGTGAAGGCAAATATATCGATCCCCCCCGAAACCGCCCGCTTTATCAGCTTTTCATGCCGTTCATCTTTCGGGCTTATCAGCTGGTACACCTGCGTCTCATGTACAACTGCCCCTTTAGCAACAAGTCCACTGATTAATTCGGGCGCTCCATGGCTGCTCCGGGAGACCTCGATAACCGCCCCTTCAATATCCGAAAGATGTTCCACCAGACCAACAGAACTGTACGAGCCCGGCACAGTGCTGACCTCTATCCCATATTTGGCAAGGGCTTCTTCCGTCTTCGGGCCTATCGCGACAACCCTGGTCTTATTGAGCTGCTCAATAAACTCATCATAGGAATTCAGTTTTAGAAGGGTGAACTCAACACCATTCGCGCTCGTGAATATCACATAATCGACTTCCCCTTTCATAATGCGTTCCACAAATCCCTTAAAATTAGCATCGGTCTTATCCACGACATCGATCATGGGTGCTGTAATGGTTTCGAATCCCATGGAGTTCGCAAGTTTAACCGATTCTGCGAGATAGGCAGCAGGCCTCATTATGGCAATTACTTTAGTCATCTTCCTTTTTGCCCGTGATGAATGCAAAAAAACGCATAAATCGTATTGATCTGCATATTCCTTTCGTTTACATTATTCAAGTTTTTACCAGTTCCCTGTGAAGCTTTACCACATCGCCTATGACCGTGATTGCGGGCGCTCCCACCTTCCGCTGTTTGCAGAGCCCCACAATATCCGCAAGGGTACCGATAGTGACCCTCTGGTCAGGACGCGTGCCTCTCTCGATCACAGCCACGGGTGTATCGATGGATTTGCCATGTTTTATCAGTTCCTTCACATTCCGATCGAGCATGCTGACGCCCATCAGGATAACGATCGTACCTTCAAACCTTGCAAGAAGATCCCAGTCAAGAGCACTGTCTTCCTTGGTGGGATCCTCATGCCCTGTGATAAAAGTCACCATTGAAGCATAATCCCGATGAGTGACTGGGATTCCCGCATAAGCCGGGACAGCGATAGCTGACGTGATGCCAGGTACGACCTCAACCTTGATACCCTCTCTTGCAAGCGCCTGGGCTTCCTCGCCGCCACGCCCAAAAAGATACGGGTCTCCGCCTTTAAGCCGCACCACTATCTTGCCCTCTTTTGCCCTGTTCACAAGCAATTCATTTATCTGCCACTGGGAAAGTTTATGATCTCCCGCATATTTCCCCACGTCTATTCGTTCTGCTGATTCCGGCAGCATACTGAGGATCGCCTTCCCGGGAAGCTGGTCATACAGAATGACCTGGGCGCTCTCGATGAGACGTTTTGCTTTTATTGTCAGGAGCTCGGGGTCACCAGGACCTGAGCCCACAAGATAAACTTTTCCTGTCATAATTTCCTCTTTTTGCCGCAAACATCTTCACTGCCTCATCAACAAGCCCGCCTCCGCCTTTATTTTTAAGCTCATTCCCGAGGCGCTCTGCTTCATGCTGATATTCGGCAGGGTTTATAAATTCATCTATTTTCACGCAGCGTTTGCCATCCACGGAAAGTACTTCGCCGCGCACGTGAATCTCATCGCCTTCCGTTCTCGCAAATGCACCGATGGGTACGAGGCAGCCGCCTCCAAGTATCCCGATAATAATGCGTTCGATACTGGTCTCAAGCCGTGTTTTTTCATCATCAAGTACTCTTGACGCAGTCTCAGCTTCTGAACCTTTTTTTGTTACTATGACCACTGTGCCCTGGTTTGCTGAGGGAACGAAATCATCCGGGTTCAGGCGTTCTCCGGGAATCTCCCATTTCATCCTTTCAAGTCCCGCCTCTGCCATGAGTATGGCATCGTACTGTCCCTCTTTGAGTTTTCGAAGACGCGTGTCTATGTTTCCCCGCAGGTCCTTGATGGTAAAGTCTTCCCTGAATCTCAATAGCTGCGCCCGTCTTCGGAGGCTGGTAGTCCCGATAACCGCACCTTCAGGCAGGTCTTTCAGATTTTTCCTGTCTCGTGTGAGCAGGAAATCATAAGGAGAATCGCGTTTCTGTACGGCTGCTATTGTAAGTTCGGAGGGCCTTTCTGTAGGAACATCCTTCATGCTGTGGACAGCTATGTCTATCCTGCCTTCAAGCATCGCATCATCGATCTCGCGCACAAAAACCCCGAAGCCCTGCACTTCATGAAGCGGCCTGTCCGTGAACGTATCACCGCAGGTCTTGATGATCTTGATCTCTGTTTTCACACCATTTTTTGCAAGCAGCTCTGAGACATGGTTTGCCTGCGCAAGCGCAAGTTTGCTTCCTCTTGTTCCTATACGCAGCAGCTCCGTATTTTTCATTTCAAATTCCTTTTATAAGCTTCGATTGTCCTATCCATATCGCCCTGCGAATGGGCAAGTGACAGGAAGTTGGTTTCAAACTGCGAGGGGGGAAGAAAGATGCCGTCTGAGAGCATTTTCTTAAAGAATACATTGAATTTACCTGTATCACATTTCAGGGCATCCTGATAGTTGTACGGCATATCTCCGAAGAAGACCTTGAACATGCTCCCCACACCGCTCACGCTGTAATCAAGGCCGAGATCGGAAACTGCATCTTCAAGTGCTTTGCGTAGCGAATCACCGGCACTGTTCACTTTCATATGGACTTTTTCTTTCTTCAGCGTATTGATGACTGCAAGACCTGCAGCCATCGAAACCGGGCTGCCGTTGAAAGTACCTGCCTGATAAACAGCGCCAGCCGGTGAGATATTCTCCATGATCTCGCGCTTCCCTCCTATGACGCCCATATGAAAACCACCTCCCAGGATTTTTCCAAGCGTGGTCATGTCCGGGGTAACTCCGTAATACTCCTGCGCCCCGCCCATGGCAAGGCGAAAGCCCGTAATAACTTCGTCGAATATTAGAACCACGTCATTTTCCTCTGTCACTCTGCGAACCTCCTTGAGATATCCGGCTCTTGGGAGGATCGGGCCTATATTGCCGAGCACAGGTTCTATAATAACTGCTGCCACATCTTCCCTGTAAGCTTCGATCGCTTCTGTCATTGCCTCAATATCGTTGTAAGGCACCTGAAGAGTATTCTTGGTAAAATCCGAAGGTACTCCTGCAGAATTTGGTGTTCCAAGCGTGGTTGCTCCAGAGCCTGCTTTCACAAGCACGGCCTCGTGGGCACCGTGAAATCCTCCTTCTATCTTGATGAACTTATTTTTCCCGGTGAAACCCCTTGCAGCTCGAAGCGCTCCCATCGTGGCCTCGGTGCCCGTGGAAACGAACCTAACCATTTCGATGCTTGGGTATAGTTTTATTATTTCACGGGCAAGGCTCACCTCAAGTTCCGTGGGTGTTCCATACAGCCAGCCGTCTGAAAGCTGTTTGACCACGGCTTCCCTCACAGCAGGATGGTTATGGCCAAGAAGCAGAGGCCCGTAACCCATGACATAATCAATGTATTCGTTGCCATCAATGTCGGTTATCTTTGAGCCGGAAGCCCGCTTCGCATAAAAGGGATAGGGTTTTATTGCCCTGACCGGGCTGCTTACGCCTCCCGGCAGGATCTTCTTTGCCTCCTCGAATAACTTTTTTGATTTCTCTGTGTTCATGGGTTACTGAAATTAGGGGATTAAGTAATATAATTTGTGATTTGGATGCCCGAGAATAAAAAAGAAAGTGTACTTACTGAAGTGCGGCCTTCACGAACGCCAGGAATGGAGGCGAAGGCTTTCCGGGTCTTGATCTGAACTCCGGATGGAACTGCGAGCTAAAGAAGAACTTATGCCCTGGCAGTTCAGCTATCTCCATCCTGTGATCGTTCCTGCCTGTAAATTTCATGCCCTTTGCCTCGATCTGCTTGATATATTTGGGATTCACTTCATACCTGTGCCTGTGGCGTTCGATGAGAGTAGCGCTGCCATATAATTTATGCGCCAAAGAACCCTCTGTAAGAATCGCTTCACAATTTCCAAGCCTCATGGTTCCGCCCATATTCTTGATATTTTCCTGTTCGGGCAGAAGGTCGATCACTGGGTACTCAGTAGTTGCCAATTCCGAGCTGTTCGCATCCTTCAGACCCACGACATTCCTTGCAAACTCTATAACTGCAAGCTGCATTCCAAGACACAATCCAAGGTAAGGAATATTATGTTCCCTGGCATATTTTATCGCAAGTATTTTACCTTCGGTTCCCCTCACCCCAAAACCGCCAGGGACCAGGATACCGTTGTATTTCTGGAGACCATCGATCCTGTCCGGTTCTTTCTCAAATTCCTCGGCGTCCACCCAATCTATCCTGACCCTGCAGCCGCATTCTATGCCGGCATGCTTGAGGGCTTCATTTATGCTTATATAAGAATCACCCAGATGTGCGTATTTTCCGACAACCCCCACGCGAATCTCTTTATCTATCGATGCCATCTTTTTCATTAATATGTCCCATTCGTGGGAGGCTTCCTTTGGAGAGAGTTTGAGCTTGATCATGAGATAATCGGAGAGTCCCTCCTGTTCCATCAGGGATGGAACGTAATAGATATCACGGGCGTCATGTGCGCTTATGACCGCGTCCACCGGCACATCGCAGAAAAGAGCGATCTTGGCTTTGGTGTCGGAATGAATGGGTTCTTTACATCGCGCCACTATCGCATCGGGTTGAAGACCCAGGCTCCTGAGTTCTTTCACCGAATGCTGAGTGGGCTTTGTCTTCTGTTCCCCCTGCGTGTCCAGAGGTACCAGGGTTACATGCACGAATAAAATATCCTCTTCTTTTTCTTCGCTGTGCAATTGCCGCATGGATTCAAGGAAAGGCATGCTCTCTATGTCGCCAACTGTGCCACCGACTTCTATGATACATATATCAGCGCCGCTTTTCTTGGCAACTTTCCTGATGCGTTCCTTTATCTCGTTAGTTATGTGCGGGATGATCTGAACAGTTTTGCCCAGATAGTCCCCACGCCGCTCTTTCTGTATGACGGTCTGGTAGACCTGGCCAGTTGTGATATTATGCTCCCTTGTCAGCTCAATATCCAGAAAACGTTCATAGTTACCCAGGTCAAGATCCACTTCGCCCCCGTCTTTAAGCACAAAAACCTCACCGTGCTGGTACGGACTCATAGTCCCTGCATCTATGTTGATGTATGGGTCTATCTTTATAGCGGTCACATTGAAACCCTTGTTCTTCAGGATTCGTCCGATAGAAGCGGCTGTTATCCCTTTCCCAAGACCGCTCATCACACCACCGGTGACTATGATGTACTTCATGCCCCTTTTTTAGGCAAGCATTGGGTTTATATTTAATGCATTGGCAATGACTGATAAATATTTAATCATACCAGCTAATTCCAGGATATGTTCAAGCACGATATTATAGTAGTTGGAGGAGGTCTTGCGGGTCTGCGTGCCGCTTTAGCTGCTGCCGGGGATGTAGCGGTAATATCAAGAGTTCATCCATTGCGCTCCCACTCGGTGGCGGCTCAGGGAGGCATAAACGTGGCTCTTGGAAGCACTGACAGGTGGGAAGATCATGCTTTTGATACTGTAAAAGGCAGCGATTATCTTGCGGACCAGGATGCCGTCGAAGTTCTGTGCAGGGATGCACCGCAGCGCGTCATGGAAATGGAGCATTGGGGCACTATTTTTTCCAGAGTGGATGGAAGGATCGCCCAGCGGCCGTTCGGGGGCGCCGGATATCCCCGCACGGCATACGTTGAAGACAGGACAGGTCATGCATTGCTGCACACGCTGTATGAGCAGGCGCTGAAGAATGGGATCAGGTTCTATGAAGAATGGCTGGTCATTCGTCTGGTTGTCATCGATGGGAGGTGTTGCGGGGTCGTGGGATACAATATCGCCAACGGGGAGATGGAAGGATTTCTGGCAAAATCGGTGATCTTCGCTGCCGGAGGATATGGAAGGATATACGAGCGTTCAACGAACTCAATAATTAATACCGGATATGGGTGTGCTGTAGCATACCATGGCGGCGCTGCACTTTCGGATATGGAATTCGTCCAGTTCCATCCCACAACACTTTATGGTACCAACATCCTGATCACTGAAGGCGCGCGGGGCGAAGGCGGATTCCTGGTGAACAAAAATGGAGAGAGGTTCATGAAGCGTTATTCCCCTCACTTGCTAGATCTTGCGCCCAGGGATATTGTTGCGCGGGCGATCCAGACAGAGATAAACGAGGGCAGGGGATTTGAGGGAGGATATGTCAACCTTGAGCTCATGCATATCGGTGAGCGAAATATCAAAGAACGCCTCCCGGGGATAAGGCAGATAGCGATGGACTTTGCGAATATCGACCCGGCCAAAGAGCCGATACCTATCCAGCCAGGGCAGCATTATTCCATGGGAGGAATAGCCTCAAATAAAAATTGTGAGACCGCTCTCCCGGGCTTCTACGCGTGCGGTGAATGTTCATGTATCAGTGTCCATGGCGCCAACAGGCTCGGGGGTAACTCGCTTCTTGAGACGATCGTGTTCGGGAAGATCGCTGGAGAAACTGCAAAGGAGTATGCCGACAAGGTAGATTTTGAAGATCTCAAAATTATTGAAAAAGCTAAGGAAGAGGAGAAAGACCGTATTTCAAGACTGGTCAAAAAAAGTAAAGGAGAGGCATTCTTCCCTATCCGCGACGAACTTAAAAAAGTACTTGATGAAAAAGTAGGTATATTCCGCGATGAGGAGAATTTGAGATATGCTCTTCTGAAAATCAAAGAACTTCAATCGCGTTACAGAAATGTGTATGTCAGGTACAGGGGCATGGTTTTCAATCAGGAACTTGTAAATGTCATCGAGCTTGAGGGCATGCTGGATATTGCGGAAGCGATATGCATCGGAGCGCTGGCCAGAAAAGAAAGCCGGGGATCGCATTACAGGCTTGATCATCCACTCAGGGACGATGCGAACTGGCTCAAGCACACCATCGTTACGTTCACTCCGGAGGGGCCAGGGATTGATTACCAGCCAGTAAATATCACGATGTTCCCCCCGAAACCAAGGGAATACTGAATCTGCGATCATCTATAAGATTTCAGTATCTCAATACCCTTCGCCGGAAGATCTCTGATGCTCCTGCACAGGCAATCCTTGTCATTGCATACCTTTTTGCCCATAAGTGCATTCATGTGCTCTTTATAGACTTCCTGAGCCGTTTTCTTGAATTCGTCGTGATAGTAGGTTTTTATGATAAGATCGCTTAAATCCACCTTCCCATCAAAGGATGGTTCCTTTTCAAATAATGCCGGGACAGTGATGAGTTTCTTTCCGCCTTCGAGTTCCGAGAGAAAAACAAATATCGTCCTTCCTACAAAGGACTTTGCCGCTGCAGCTTCGACACATCCCCTCAGACCTTTCCCATTGACCCCGTTGATCAATAACCCGCAGTAACCTATACCCGCTCCATTAAGGAAATACCTTACATTAAGGGCTAACTCCACATGCATCACGGGTATTCTGATCTCTGTTTTCTCTTTATCTACCGCGAGTTCCTCAAAACCATCCAATGTGTCCATAAATCTCGTAGCACACCGCTATTTAATTTAAACTCAAAGAACTTAAAAGTATAGCATCTCCTTTATATCCAGTAAAATACCTATTAAGCCCCATGATCAAGCTGGATGAACTCTATTCAGGCAAAGCAAAGACAGTATTCAGGACGGACAATCCGGAAAAGCTGATAATGGAATTCAGGGACAGCCTGACAGCCTTTGACGGCAAAAAGAAAAGCCAGGCGCCCAAGAAAGGATATTACAACGCCCAGATATCTGCGACACTCTTCAGATTGCTCGAGGATAAAGGCATCGAGAATCATTTTGACAGCATGCTATCGGGAACCGAGATGGTCGTCGATTCAGTTGACATCATCAAGATCGAGGTAATTGTCAGGGACATCGCAGCCGGCTCCATAACAAAAAAATATCCCTTCAAGACAGGCGAGAAACTTAATCCACCGATATTAGTTTTCGATTATAAGAGCGATGAATACGGAGATCCGATGATCAATGACGACATTGCACTTGCGCTGGGTCTTGCAACTAAGAGTGAACTTTCAGAGATACGGAAACTGGCCCTCAAGATCAATTCGATACTTATTGAATTTTTGAAGGAAAGAAGCCTCCTGCTCCCCGACTTTAAGCTTGAGTTCGGTAGACTCAATGGGAAAATCGTTCTAGCAGATGAGATATCCTGCGATACATGCCGGTTCTGGGACCGGACAACGGGCGAGTCGCTTGACAAGGATGTATTCAGATTTGATAAAGGTGACCTTGTTGCAGCGTACCGGGAAGTGGCAAAAAGAATAGTACCTGATATCTCTTTATGATTGCGTAAGTGTTATAGTTCTAAATCACGAAGAGAAGACATTACCATTTTTAGACCTATCAAATCAACTAATAATATACTTACCCTCACTAAAATTGAGAAAGCTGCTGCTAACTCACTGGAAATCCCGAATAATGAAAATATACCAATTGCGCCTAATTCCATTACCCCAAGACCTGCGGGTGTAGGTGCGAACATCAATATGGTTATTAACGGATGAAGCAAGAAGAAAACATAAAATGGAAGTTCAATTCCAAGGGCTTTTCCCAGATAAAACCACTGCAATCCTGCAAAAATCCATCCAATCATATACAATATTAAAATAGCATTAATACTCTCCTTTATCTGGATACTTCTTTCTTTGAAAGTGGATAATTTTTCTGTGAACCTGTTAAAGAACGGGAGTTTACTAATAAATTTCAAAGACATATTTTCATTATGCCAGGAAATAATTAACATTAAAACCCCAACAAATAATAGAATTATAACCCCAACCCAAGCTGAAATTAACAATAGCCCGCTTATACCTGAAAGCGTGGATATATATGATATAGCTACCACAGCTCCACCCACTTTTAAAATGAACTCAAGCCCCTGCGGCGCAAAAATGCAGGCCATGCCGTCGGTTATCCTCGTCCCGGCGCTTTTTTTCAGGAGAGCCGGCGTCAAAAAATATCCCCCGCGCCCGGGAGTGATGTCCCCAACTATCATTCCTCCCATATGTGAAAGGAACACACTCACAAATCTTACCGGATGTCCTATCCTGGCCAGCAGATAGCGTAGGCGGGTGGCAAGGACCAGGTCCAGACATAAATAGGACAAGCAGGCCATAATGAAATATAGAGGATCGGTTTTCTTTAATGCCGAGATTACATCGTTTATCCCGATTTTATACAGGATGAAAGCAATAATGGCAATGCCCACAATTACCTGTAGGAAAATCCTTATCTTTTTCATTCCGGTGCGTAATACACTTTTCATGGTTAAATGTTTTGCATGGCCGAAGGCTGTGGGACAGAATTAGTTCAAACATTACGATTTTTTCATACCGACTGCCATAGAACCATTGAGCAGCAGACCTGCAAGAAGTGTTTTGAATATGGGAGTTTTCATAGCTTTACCTTTTTTGCGGTTGATACTTCAGTATATCGAAAACAGTCGGTTGTGTGATCATTCACCATTCCTACCGCCTGCATGAAAGCATAACAAATCGTAGAGCCTATAAATTTGAATCCACGTTCTTTTAGGTCTTTACTCATTGCATCAGATTCTTTGGTTTTCGGCGGAATATCTGATAAAGATCTGAATTCATTCATCATTGATTTGCCGCCAACAAATTGCCAAATGTATTTATCAAAGCTGCCAAACTCTTTTTGAATCTCAAGAAATTTTGCAGCGTTTATGATTGCGGCTCGAACCTTCAGACGATTACGGACAATACCCGGATCAGCCAGCAAACGTTCCTCGTCTACTTCTGTATAGCGTGATATCTTAGCTGGATCAAAGTCAGAAAAAGCTTTACGATAATTCTCTCGCTTCCGTAAAATAGTCTCCCATGTTAGCCCTGCCTGCGCTCCCTCTAAAATAAGAAACTCAAACAATCTTATATCATTATGCACCGGCACACCCCATTCTTTATCATGGTATCCTATCATCAATGGATTATCATTCGGCCATGAACATCGTTGTTTTTGTATCATCTTTAATTTCCTTTGCCTACCCAAGTGCATCATTTTGATGTATACGTTAGCATAAACATTATGCAGATTCTGTGGCGGAAAAAAAGTGCAAACGATAAATTATTTAATCGAGTACATGAGCATGGCCGAATATAGATTTATAAAGGGGCAGGTCTATACTAATGTAATAGGGGTGAAGTATTATGGTAAAAGAAACTCAGAAAATGACTTTTGAGCAGAATATGGAAGCAATGAATAAGATGTCTCCCAAGGAGATGGATGCAAAAGTCAAAGAACTTACGAAGATGTGCATCTGCGGCAGATGCCCAACGTATGCTGGCACGGGAGAAAAGAAATTATTATTCTGCGCGACGGGGAAAAGCACGATAATAAAAAAGGAAAAAGGTTGTATCTGTCCCGGCTGTCCTGTGCAGAAGAATTTGGCTCTCAGATGGGATTACTACTGCCTCAAGGGTACTGGTAAAGAGCAGGCCGGCACGTAAGAGAATCCATATATTATCGAGTAAGAGGAATCTATGATGGAACACGGATTACACGGATTACGGATAATGGAAAATCAGTGTAAATCCGTCCGTGCCATCAGTGTTCGATTTCATAGTGATGTTTTCAAAGGACAGAGATAGAAAAAGTTAAACGCTTGATCAGGGGAGGCCTGATTGATTATGGCCAAATGGCTCTGCACGACCTGCAATATCTATGTTTATGATGAAGATAAAGGCGACCCGTCTACAGGAATAAGTCCGAAAACAAAAGTTCCGGACTTTCCGGATTCCTGGAGGTGCCCTGTTTGTGGGGCGGCCAGAGAAAAACTTGTCCGCATTTCAGAGGAGGAATATCTCCAAAAGGCCGGGGCTTATGAGCAGAGGAAGGAAGCAAAGAGAAGTATTTTAATTGGCGTCGACAACCCTGAAACGCCGCCGGAATTGAGGCAGGAGTATGGAGTCCCCCTGGGCCTGCGCGGTATTGGTCAGGGTCTGAGCTACCTGAACAACATTAAAGCCCTCTCAAAATACAAACTGAAAACAAGGCTGATAACTGAACATAAAGACCCTGTCCTTGAAACAACCTTTCTTGGAGAAAAGATCAGCATGCCTATGCTGGGGGCTCCCATGAGCGGTCTAAGTTACGTGAGCAATATTTCCGAAGAAGATTTCGCATACAGTATACTGGAAGGGTGCAGGCTTGCAGGAACCATCGGGTTCACAGGCAATACCTCCAAAGAATACGAGGTACATCCCGGAATAGCTGCCATAAAAAAGGCGGGAGGCCATGGAGTAAATATTTTCAAGCCGCAGGCCCAGGAAGTTCTCCTGGACCTGATACAGCAGTCCGGGAAAGCAAATGGCCTGGCAGTCGGCGTTGATATAGATGGTGCGGGTTCGGTGAATTTCACCCTGGCAGGTAAGCCTGTTTTCAGGAAAACGATCGAGGAGCTCAGAGAACTTAAGAGATCAACCAGACTTCCTTTCATTGTTAAAGGGATCATGTGTGAGGAGGATGCTCTGGCAGCCCTTGAGGCGGGAGTGGATGTGATAAGCGTTTCAAACCATGGAGGAAGGGTCCTGGGCTCGACCCCGGGGGTGGCAGAAGTTCTTCCCCGAATTGTGAAAGCTATTAGGGAAACCCATGAAGGCAGAAAAGTTTTGATAACGGCGGATGGTGGTGTGAGGACCGGATTTGATGTAATGAAAATGCTGGCGCTCGGCGCTGATTTTGTCCTGGTGGGAAGGCCGCTGGCCAGAGAGGCGGTTCCATACGGAGCAGATGGTGTGAAGACGTTCCTGGAATATCTTAAGACTGATCTAAGAATCGCAATGACAATGACATCATGCAACACTCTGGAAGACATAGATGATAGGATTCTAGCTAAAGAAGGTTAGCATGGAATTCTCAAATTTCAGATAAAATCAGGTTTCTTCACTATCCCCAATTTTATATGCATCACTGTTCTTTATTTCATATGCAAGTTTGAGAACGCTGTGGACCATATTTTCCAGATCTTCCTGGGTATAGGGATTTTTCTGGATCTCATCCCAATCTTTTGTGGTATCTTCATCATTAGGGCCAACCCAGGAAGCGATCATATCCTGAGGCATATGGAATCCCAACCAGTTAAGAAAATTCATGAGGTTTCCCGCAACATGCTGGACACCATCCACATGGCCGATAACTATTAATCCAGCCACTTTATTACGAATTAATTTTTGTCCGAACCACACATCGGAGTTTTCGATACAATTCATTCTTTCAACGAATTTCTGTATCAAAGCGGAGTGATTGTTCCATCGGATGGGGGTGGCAAGGATCATTACGTCCGTATCCAGTACAGCATCATAGACGATTTGCATCTGGTCGTCTTTATATTTCATGGAATCCTGGCATGGATATGTGCAGTAATTTGGGTCCTGTGAATAATTACCTTCACAATCGTATATCTTCAGTTCCTGCAGCCTTATGAAATTGGTAGTTGCCCCATACATTTTTGCCATGTCAAGGGCCTGCAATAAGATCCTCTCGGATTTACTTATCCCGCTTTCTTGCCTGGCAGAACCTGATATGCCCAGAACTTTTATTCCTTCACTTTTTTCCAATTCGGGAGCCGGGATCAAATGGACTCCCAATTTCCTGCCGCTCGGATGAGCTGTCATAAGGAAGTAGATTAGCTGTGCAATATTAAATATTTATGTTGATGATCGCATTCACAGGTTTGAAGAAATCATAAAGGTCGATCCTGGAGAAATAGTAAAGATGAGCGCATGCAGCTATTTATGGCAAATGACGATGCTTAGTAGGGGTTAGCATACCCAAAATCAGGCAAAATTTCCAGTAAATAAAATCCTCTCTGATTTAAATAAGTTGCAGAAATTTCTTTCAAAGCTATTTTTGTTCCTCTTGGTTTCAGATAAATATTAGGACCACAGAAAAGATTTTAGAGCAATAATTTTATCACCATGCGATATAATACAAATATTATGATATCCTTCATGAAGAGGAACGGAGTGGTTCACATTCCGGGATGGAATTCACATTTGACAGATTTAATAAGAAATAAAAGGAGGATAAAATAATGGCAAATCCAAACGTGCTTTACATATCCGAGCAAACCCCGGAAGGTCAACGCCAGATGGATATTTTTTCCCGGTTGCTGGATAAACAAATAATATTCTTGAACGGCGAAATCGATGACGATGCGGCAGAGATAATCATAGCACAGCTTCTTTATCTGGAGGCAAAAGAGTTCGAAGGTGATATCCAGTTCTATATAAACAGCCCCGGAGGGGTCATAACTGCAGGGCTTGCCATCTACGATACCATGCAGTGCATCAAGTGCAACATCGAGACCATATGTATTGGGCAGGCAGCATCTATGGCCGCGGTATTACTGGCGGGGGGTTCAAAGGGTAAAAGGCTGGCTTTCCCCAATGCGCGGATGATGATACACCAGCCCCTCGGAGGCGCGCAGGGACAGGCATCTGACATAACAATCCAGGCAAAGGAGATGAACAGGCTCAAGAAGCACCTGGATGAGATACTGGTGTATCACACCGGGCAGCCCATGGAGATAATCGAGAAGGATACCGACCGCGATTTCTTCCTGACAGCAGAGGAGGCTGTGGAATACGGGTTGGTCGACAGGATAGTAAGGGCAGGAGAAGGCGTGGTGAAGTAAGGAAAGAGTATGAATGTGAAATTGCCAGGATATTTTGTATCCAAATTGGTCATGATAATCTGGTCATAAAAACGCTATAAACAGCGGGGTTTGTGACTGAAGCGATAGGGTTTCATGCACGTATAAGGCAATAGGAATCCAGAATAACCTTTTTCAAACCATAAAAATAAGGCGCTCATTTAAGAAAATACAAAAACAATTAAGGCTTACGTTCACTAGACTGAGGAACTCTTATACAATATGCAAGTAATAAAGATTTAAGCGAGTAGAAATCCCTTTGGATAAACATAATGCGGGGTATAATTAAGGGAATCGACGTTCATGCAAAGGAAATTTATACGAATCAAGTTCGGATATATCGCCGAATTGGGAGGATATATGAACAAAGTTCGGATATTCGATGCCATACGCAACTTTCAGGCACTGAACCCAAAATTTTTTAACGGTTTACATTAACTACCAATCATATGAATAATAAAATAATTCTTTACATCGCAATAAGCCTTGATGGATTTATTGCAAAAGAAGACGGAAGTCTTGATTGGCTAACAAGATACGAAAATAGTGGAGAAGATTATGGTTTTAAGGAGCTGTATAATAGAATAGGGACTGTGCTAGTTGGGGGTACAACTTATAGACAAATTGAAGACGCATATAAAGGCAAAGAAGCTTATGTATTCACTAGGAAAGAACCAAAACAGAAGGCAGATAACATACATTTTGTTAGTGGCGATGTGAAAGAAGTACTTAATAATTTGAAATTAGGGTACAACAAGAATATTTGGTTAGTTGGAGGTGCAGCTTTGGCTAATCAGTTTTTGAGTGCGGATTTAATAGACGAATATATAATCACGATAATTCCTAAATTACTTGGTAAAGGTATATCATTGTTTCAGGGGAGAAATCCTGAAAGTAATTTAGAATTATTAAATGTAAAATCCTACGATTCTGGTTTGGTTCAATTGCATTATGTAAGACATGCCTGATATAAAAACTTCTTCAGATTTCTTTAAAATACTTGACCCGCTGCGTTCCCCTCCTTTCAGTCATTGGGGTGTTAACAATGGTTATAGGATTAGGGGCTCGGTCCTCACCCAAATGCCTACAGCCTTGGTATCCCTGCGCCTGGATTGAAATACTAAAATCAGCGAACCTTTGGAAAAAACCCAAAACCATGAGCATCCTCCCGATACCTTTCGGATTTCAATCCGAGGTCGTTGACTGCAACACGATTTTTCATGCCGGATATACTGATAGAAACCATAGATATCACATTTCAAAAACCAGGTGAGAATAATAACCTAGAATTTCTGATTGAAACCGATCCGATTCAATCATCACCACCTCTTGCATTATTTGACGAATGACATCGGCTTCCAGTGCATGTAGTCTCCATAAATCGAACAGGATGACAGGTTACGCATGAAAGCGGTCTTTCAACACGTCCACCAATATGTTCACCAACTCTGTTATGCACAAAGTTAGCCGGCGTAAAACCATCCGGGGAATGGCATTGAGCGCAGTCAGTATCCATACCAGCGTGGCTCGAAGGCGGCTCATGGCAACTTACACACATCGTTGCAGTCCCGGTATAGGTTCCATGGTGACACTGATCACATGTGAGAGACTGGTGTTTTCCTGTCAATAGGAATTTTGAGTGGTCAAACGTTGCAGGTTTCCAGCCTGCCGTAGAGTGGCATTTATCGCAGTTTCCCACAATCCCGGCGATATGATTGACGGGCACTTTGTGGCAGGATTCACAATTGGGGTTTATACCTCTGTATTTATCACCCGGGTGACATTTTTCGCAGTTCAATGTTGCATGCACGCCGAGAAGTTTGAAATTGGCGTGAACTTTATGGCATAAGTCGCATTGAGCCAGTGCCATAACACGTGGCTGACCTGACTGGTTATGGACAAGTCGGTTGTGGCAATCGGCGCATAATACAGATTTGTCCATGTGCAAGGAATGTTTTGCCTCAATGGTCTTATCAGTAAGATTGCGGGTTTCAGGGTGGCATGCAAGGCATTGCTCGTTTTTTACCCGCTTGACGATTTTGATAGGCACATTATAAATGCCTGAAAAATGTGCAGCGAGCTGTTCTGCTCCCCGCACATTCTCTCCAATAAAGCCTTGCAGACCATGCTCTGAATGGCAATCAAGACACACTGCCTTCGGGCCGTGCGTTGAAGATTGCCATGATTTGTAGTAAAAATTCATTTCATGGCAGGAGTTACAAAACACAGGCTGGGATCTCACCATCTGAAACCCAACACTTCCGGCGATTATTACAATAGCCAAAATTGCCAGCGAAGTTATTGAAATTAATTTTCGAAGCGCCATGATTATTAAAAGGAAAGTATAGCATCTTATTTGTCTTTGGTTATATGAGTTTTATGATGGGAGCAGTTTTTGATAGATTAACTAAGCTCCTCAATTGAATCATAGAAAACAATCAATCCCACAGAAATTCAACACCATCGAGCATTCCATGCCGGTGCTTCCACAACCAAAATGGCCTCCCCACATTCCCTCAGCAGCAAATCAGTGATTGTGGGTTTGATCACGATATGCTTATTCCCATTTCAAATAATCTCTGCAATCGCATCAATCTCTATCTTTGCGTTTTTTGGAAGCTTTGCAACACATACAGTGGAACGGGCAGGCTTGCCCAAAGAAAAATAAGACGCATAAATCTGGTTCACTTTTGAAAAATCATTAATATCTGTTAGATAAATAGTTGTCTTGACCACACTTTCAAGGCTGCTCCCCGATGCTTCAGTAACAGCTTTCAGGTTATCAAGAACTCTTTTTGTCTGGGTCTCTACATCACCATCAATGAACTGCTGGGTCTTAGGGTCGATCGCGATCTGACCTGACAGATAGACCATTTTATTCACCTTGACAGCTTGTGAGTAAGGGCCGATAGCATTTGGCGCCTCACTTGTATTCACGATTTCCTTCGGATTCATGAAACACTATTACAATATCATTAATCATTAAACCTATGCATCATAAAGTCTGTGCCAATGAGTTGTTATTTAATGTTATCTCTTAAATCATAACCCTCTGAGCCTGAACATTACCATATAAAACAAGCAATTCGATAGAAATGCTATACTCATGAGCATTCTCCCGAATTTGTGTCCTAATTTCTATTTTTTGGATATATTCGTAGAACGACAGGCAGGACATTCAATCTTACTTACCGGCAGCCCCTTGAACTTATTTCCACAATCCCTGCATATACATTCGTATAGTCCTACGTCTCTCAACATATTAATTTTAAATTCGTCTCTGACACCGGACATATTTTTTACTCTTTTATTTTATATTTCCTGTTTACGCATTTCCATTTTTTGATGATATACAAATAATGAGCCGGGGGACATTTAAGATTACCTGTTGTCAATCTGCTGCCTTATCAAGTCATGAATTTCCTTTTCATCAGATTTATCTGAATAAAGGTAACACATTATATCATGACAAAACCCGGCTGGCTCAAAACCAGACCCCCCTCAGGGGAAAAGTTCCTGACCATGAAGAGCTCGCTGGAAGAGCTCGGCCTGAACACTGTCTGCACAGGTGCACGGTGCCCGAATGTGGGGGAATGCTGGAGCAGGGGTACAGCCACCTTTATGATAATGGGTTCTGTCTGCACGCGGACCTGCAGCTTCTGCGCTGTCAAAAAGGGATTAGAAGGTGAGCCCCTTGACACTTCCGAACCTGCAAGAATAGCCCGTGCCGTGAAGAGAATGGGCCTTGGGTATGCCGTCCTGACCTCGGTGGACAGGGATGACCTTGCTGACGGAGGAGCGGAGCATTTCGCAGATTGCATAAAGGCGATAAAAAACATGAAGGTTATAGTAGAGGCGCTGATCCCGGATTTCCAGGGCAGCGAAGATTGCCTTCGCAAAATAATCGAGGCGGGTCCGGACGTTGTCGGGCACAATATCGAAACTGTAAAGGAATTTCAGGCTCTGGCAAGGGATAGGAGGGCAGGGTATCATCTCTCCCTTGAAGTGCTCTCAAAGGTAAAACAGATCGCCCCCTACATAAACACGAAATCTTCTTTGATGTTGGGTATTGGGGAAGCAGAAGAAATGGTGCTTAGAACAATGGATGACCTCAGAACTGCGGGTGTTGATTTCCTTACCCTTGGCCAGTACCTCCGCCCTTCTGAAAAGCAGATGGAAGTTAAGGAATATGTTCCGCCTGTGAAGTTCGCTTTCTATAAAAAAATAGCCGAATCCAAAGGATTTATTTCAGTTTCCAGCGGGCCTCTTGTCAGGAGTTCATATATGGCAGAGGCATTCAGCAAAGATTAAAAAGGTCAAGAACCATTTAATTAATACTGGGAGGTGTGAAATTGCCAAGACAAAAAATTCTGGATTTGAGTGTTGACTGGCTTTCTATTCTTGATCCTGAGGGCAATGTGGATAAGAGCCTGGAGCCAGAACTTGACAATGCGATGCTTGAAAGACTTTACAGGACCATGGTGCTTACCCGAATGTACGATGATAAGGCATTGAAACTCCAGCGCCAGGGCAGGATGCTTACCTACGGTTCTTCGCTCGGGCAGGAAGCGACCGCGATAGGAAGTGCCCTTGCCATGAAACCTGATGATTGGTTTTTCCCGGCTTTCAGGGAACACGGGGTCCAGATCGCAAGAGGCATCCCCATGAAGCTTCTTTATATTTACTGGATGGGGTCTGAAGATGCGAACATGTGGCTTCCTGCCAGGAACTTTATGATTTCAATTCCCGTTTCAACCCAGGTTCTCCACGCGGTCGGGGCAGCATGGGCAGCGAAGATCCAGAAGCAGAACATAGCATCTGTCGTCTATTTCGGGGATGGCGCAACCTCGGAAGGGGATTTCCATGAAGGAATGAATTTTGCAGGAGTATTCAGGACCCCGACAGTTTTCATCTGCCAGAACAACCAGTATGCCATATCCCTGCCCAGGGAAAAACAGACCGCCTCAAAAACTCTGGCCCAGAAGGCCCTGGCTTATGGATTTGAAGGTATCCAGGTGGATGGGAATGATGTGCTTGCCGTGTACAGCGCCACAAAGACCGCCCTGGATAAAGCAAGGTCGGGAGGAGGACCCACTATGATAGAGTGTTTCACCTACCGGCTGGGTGCGCATACTACCTCCGACGATCCAACACGATACAGACAGAAATCCGAAGAGGAGGAATGGAGGAAAAAAGATCCCATAAAACGTCTTCGGATATACATTGAGAAAAAAGGTATCTGGAACCAGGGTTATGAAGATGGGCTGATAAAAGAACTTACTGATGAGATAGAAAAGGCGGTGGAAGAGGCCGAGGCCTATAAACCTGGCGTGGAGAACATGTTCAAATACGTGTATGCTGAAATGCCGCAGAACCTGAAAGAGCAAATGGACGAACTCCTTGCTTTTATCGCCAACAGGAAGGGGGGATGAGATGGTAAAGCTCAACATGGTGGCGGCGATCAACCTTGCCTTGCATGAAGAAATGGAAAGAGATCCAGCAGTCGTGGTCATGGGCGAGGACGTGGGCGTTGATGGAGGCGTGTTCAGGGTCACCGAGGGTCTTCTTGAAAAGTTTGGTAGTGACCGGGTAATCGATACGCCTCTTGCTGAATCCGGGATCGTGGGGACAGCGATCGGCATGGCAGTCTCTGGACTCAAACCCGTGGCTGAGATACAGTTCGAAGGATTTTCATATATGACTCTAGACCAGCTTGCAGCACATGCTTCCAGGATAAGGTACCGATCGCGCGGCACATATCACTGCCCCCTTGTGATAAGGTCGCCATACGGAGGAGGAGTGAAAGCCCTTGAACATCATTCAGAGGCCGTAGCCACTTTTTTTATTCACATTCCGGGAATGAAAGTTGTGATCCCGTCATCCCCGTATGATGCGAAAGGTTTGCTGCTATCGGCCATCAGGGATCCCGACCCGGTCTTCTATTTTGAGCCCAAGAGACTTTACCGTGCCTTCAGGGAAGAGGTGCCCGAAGGCGATTACACTGTGCCCTTAGGCGAGGGTAAGAAGATGACAGAAGGCGATGACCTGACACTGATAGCCTGGGGTGCCATGGTGAAGGTCTGCCAGGAGGCCATGGAAATAGTCAAGGATATCAGCATTGAACTGATAGACCTGCGCACGCTCTCACCCCTGGATGAGAAGATCATTGTAGACTCGGTCAAAAAAACAGGCAGAGCTGTGATAGTCCATGAAGAACCGAGAACCCTGGGTCTGGGCGCAGAGATAATCGCAAGGATCAATGAGAAAGCTTTCCTTCATCTTGAGGCCCCGGTCAAAAGGGTTACTGGGTATGATGTCCCTGTCCCGTTGCCGAAGCTTGAAGATTATTATCTGCCCGATGCAGAAAAAGTGGCTCTTGCCATAAAAGAGGTGGCAGCTTTTTGAGGTGATGAACATGGTCGATGTAAAGTTTCCGGATGTCGGGGAAGGCATAACTGAAGGGACACTTGTAAAATGGCTTGTAAAGGTTGGAGATGAAGTAAAAGCGGATCAGGCCGTGGCTGAGATCGAGACAGACAAGGCGATTGTTGAAATACCCACATCTAAATCAGGAAAGGTCGCGAAACTCTTTGGAAAAGAGGGGGATGTTATCAAGGTGGGAAGCTTACTTGCATCTCTTGTTCTGCCCGGAGAAGAGGTACAGATTTCTGAAGCGAAGCCAGAAATAAGACCTCCAGAAATCAAACCTCAAGTCAAGCCGCCCGGGATTCCGCCTCTGGAAAGGGTCTTAGCTACCCCCTCCACGAGGCGCCTCGCAAGGGAACTTGGCGTTGATGTATCCAGAGTTTCCGGCAGCGGTCCCGGTGGAAGGGTAACTGATGAAGACATAAAAAGGTTCGCAGGAGCGCCGGAGGCTGAAGCAAAACCTGAGGCTGAAGAAGCAGAGATGAAACTTCCGGAGGAGAGGATACCAATAAAAGGCATCCGAAAAACCATAGGCGAAAGGATGGTCCAGTCCAAGTTCACGGCGCCCCATGTTGTTTCAATGGATGAGGCAGATGTGACGGATCTTGTAAAGCTGCGGGAAAAGGAGAAAAAAACCGCAGAAGAGAAGGGCATAAAACTTACCTATCTTGCATTCATTATTAAAGCAGTCACAGTGGCGTTGAAGCAGCATCAGTACCTGAACGCATCCCTTGATTCGAAAAAGAATGAGATCGTTCTGAAGCACTACTATAACATAGGTATTGCTGTGGATACACCTGACGGGCTGATGGTCCCGGTCATTAAGAATGCGGATCAGAAAAGCATCCTGGAACTGGCAAAGGAGACAGAAAAACTCGCTGAGGAAGCCCGGAGCCGAAAAATAAAGCTCGCGGACCTAAAAGGAAATACCTTCACCATAACGAACATAGGAAGTATAGGAGGTATTTTTTCCACTCCGATAATCAACCCTCCCGACGTAGCCATACTCGGCGTGCACAGGATCAGGGACATGCCATGGGTGGTCGATGGAGAGATCAAGATAAGAAAGATACTGCCTCTGGTTCTGTCATTTGACCACAGGGCACTTGATGGCGCGCAGGCCGCGAGGTTCATGAACACCCTGATGGATCACCTGAAAGACCCGGATTTGTTCCTTGTGGATGTGATGTAGATGGTAATGGGAGATATCGTCACGGGATGCGATGTTCTCGTCGTCGGGGGCGGGCCAGGGGGTTATACGGCAGCTATACGTGCTTCCCAGCTCGGCAAGGATGTTATACTTGTTGAAAAATATGACCTGGGAGGCGCCTGCGTTTTCAGGGGCTGTATCCCTTCAAAGACCCTTATACATGCGGCCGATTTTATCTATGACATAAGGAATCCGGGCAATAGAGGAATAAAGTGTTCGGTCGAATTCGATTATAAAAAGCTCCAGCAGTGGAAATACGAAGTCATAAAAAAACTCAGGGATGGCATAAGTCATCTCTGCAAGAAATACGGTGTGCAGGTGATAAAAGGTGAGGCTTATTTAGAGTCATCGGATAAGGCAAGGATCAAATTGCCGGACGGTGAAACCTCAACCATCAGGTTCGGAAATGCCATAATTGCCACAGGCTCGCGTCCCCAGGATTTCCCGGGATTTCCCATCGACGGCAAACTCGTTATCAGCTCAAATGAGGCGCTGGGGCTAACGAAAGTTCCCCAGGACATGGTGATAATAGGGGCAGGGTATATCAGCGTGGAGCTCGGGACAATGTATGCAAAACTCGGAACAAGGGTAAAGATGATCCAGCGATCATCCCGGATTCTCACAAAATTCGATCCTGAATTGGTCGATGTGGTAAGCCAGAAATTCAAAAAACTTGGAATAGATGTGTATTATAATTCCAGGCCGGAAAGTTTGCGGACGGAAAAAGACGGATCGGTATTGACCGTCCTGGATGACAAGAATAATAAGACAGAACTCAAAGCTGACAAAATAATGATTGCCGTTGGAGTAAAGCCGAACAGCGAAAATCTTGGCCTTGAGAATACGAAGGTCGAACTTGATGGAAAAGGTTTTATCAAAGTCAATGAAAAAAGACAGTCTACGGATGCAAAGATATACGCCATTGGCGATATCGTGGGTCCTCCGTTCCTGGCACATAAGGCTTTCAGGGATGGGAAGGTCGCAGCCGAGGTTATTGCAGGACTGCCAAGCGCTTTTGATAACAGGGCGATACCAGAGGCTGTCTTCTCTGATCCGGAGATAGCCACAGTTGGCCTGGATGAAGAAACTGCCAGGAAAGCAGGTTATGAAATAACCTCTGGCAAATTCCCATTCCGGGCATCAGGGAGTGCGCTCACGATGGACAGGACGGATGGATTTGTTAAGATAGTGGCGAATAAGAAGAATGGGGAGATACTGGGGATACACATTGTGGGGGCCAATGCCTCCATGTTGATAAGCGAAGCATCGCATTCCATAGAAATGACCGCTTTCCTCGAAGACCTAGCTGGAACCATACATCCCCATCCCACGCTTCCTGAAATGCTGGCTGAGGCCGCGGAGGTGGCGCTGGGGAAGGCGATCCATTTATGATTTCATTGGGACGCCATATTTCTTAAACATCATGGCTTCAACCTGGCTTATTCCCAGGAGCTTGATAAGCATCCTGATATCGCTTTCATCAATCGCAATGGGTTTGAGCATCGCTTCGCCCTTAAGAAATATTGCACCTCCTTTCATGTTCGCCCCTACGTAGCCTCTGGACTTTCCCTTTATTATAAGAGTCCCTCCTTTCATTTCTGTCGCTGCGAACTCCTCCGTATTATTCACTATCAGAACACCCCCTCTCTGAAGCACCCCGGTATTCATTCCCGAATCTCCCTCCACGTGAATATATCCCTGCTTCATCAATATACCGGTACTCATTCCCGCATTCCCATCTACAATGACCCTGGAACCGGAATCAAGCCTGGCGGCAATGGTATCCCGGATTATATTGTCTCTGATCAAGAGGGTATTTTCTTTCAAGATATTGGGAGGTATTACCGGGATTTTCGACCCCGCCTGCAGCACCTCCGTGATGGAGCGGTATTCCCTGTAGCCAGAGCGGTCTGACTCCACCTCGATAACATTACCAAGAGGCTGTCCTATTTTTCCGCTGACATACATGGCTCCCGAGACCATGCTTATACCCATGCGCGTATCGACATCACCATCCACGATGATCGACCCAACCTTCAGCGAACTTCCTGTCCCGCCAAAGTATTTGAGATCAACCCCGAGACTGCTTCCGAGCCTGCGCCCTGCATTACCTATGATATGAACATCCTCCTCCCTCTTCAAACATGCAACGAGATCGGAGTAGGTGTAAGAAGTCCCTTCCTGGAAAGGGATAATGCCGGAGGGAGAAAGCCGACCCCCTTTATGCTGCCAGTAAAAATCGTATGTGAAATCACACAAACAATCGACAGGTTTAGACAGAACGACGTCCATGAATTGCTCTTACATTCACATTGTTTATTAAATTTGGTATTAATTTGGGTATAATCTTGGAAAATCGCTTTAAATAGTCAACCACATTGTGTATCTTGAGGAACCGAGTATTCCTATCCTATCCAAAAAAATTACTATTTTTTG
This sequence comes from Candidatus Methanoperedens sp., assembly GCA_027460535.1. Lineage (NCBI taxonomy): Archaea > Methanobacteriati > Methanobacteriota > Methanomicrobia > Methanosarcinales > Candidatus Methanoperedentaceae > Candidatus Methanoperedens > Candidatus Methanoperedens sp. The sequence continues at coordinate 44,414 of JAPZAR010000012.1, read as the reverse complement.
GTTCCTCTAAATTTTACTAATAGCTGACAACTTTTGCTTTAGACCGCACAATCCTCTTGAGAGATTGTAATTTATCCATTAAATAAATACTTCATTTTGTATTTTCTACTACTCTATTCCTATCTCCCTCATCGCATTCCTGACCCCCAGTGCCACGCCCTCCACCTCTATCCCGCCCTTCCCTTTCGCACCGTCCCCCACGACAAAAAGATTGCGAATCGGCGTCCTGTTCCCGCTATCGCTGCCAGAAGATGCCCTGTTCACCGGCCAGCCGTTAGAATATGACTGGACCATCAGAACTTCGTATTTCTTTCCGGGGAAGAGTCGCTTCAGGTCGGAAAGTCCTGCATTTATTTCCTGCTCCAGGTCATCTGATAAAACTGCTTGATGGGACATCACAAGGTGCTTTCCAGGGGGCGCAAGGGATGGATCTATGTTTGTTACCTCATTGATGCCATTTATCCTCTGTGCAAAAGGCGTGAAAAACACACCGCTGTGACCTATCAAGGGTTCATCTGCGGAAAGACAGATCTTTATACCCTTTGACGGCCTCATCCCGCTTATTTTTCCCAAATACGCTTCATCGGTGCATTCATACATCCTGCTGGTTTCAAGATGCCCGATATCGCTGATCACAATTTCCGCGCCGGTCGTTTCTCCATTCACACTGATCCCTATCGCCGTGTCAGTCTCTGTTATTATCTTATCAACACAGGAGAGAGTGTGTATCTTCCCGCCGTTTGATTTTATGATGTCCGCCAGCGCACCGGTCACCGCCCCGCAGCCGCCCAGTGGGACCCCTGAACCCTTGTACCGATACATATTCTCGATTATCTCCAGCATCTCCCTGGCCGGTACATCTTTTGCCTGGAGGCTCAATGCCCAGCCGCAAAAAGAATCGGCAAGCCTCAGCAGGAAATCATCGTCAAAATATTTAAGGATCCAGTCCCTGAATGAGATATCGTTTTTTGGTTTGAATTTCAGCGAGAAAAAAAGTATCATCCCGAGCTTGATACGTTTTGTGATAGAAAGTTGCTTTCGGAAATCATTGAACTCGATATTCTCATCTGCCTCCATCTTTATCACAGCCATGGGGCTTGAATTAATTATTGCCACGTTAGCCCCAACATCACGCAGCATCTGTGCAAGCGGTCCCCTGGAGCCGTGGGGCAGCATATGAAGCGCCCCGGTGCTGAGTTTGAAACCTTTAAAATCCAGATTTGCAAACCGTCCCCCGATGAATGGAAGACGCTCGAATATCTCTACATCATTCCCGGCTTTTGCAAGCCTTGCTCCCGCAAGCAGGCCGCCGAGACCGGCACCTATGATGACAGCTTTCATTCTTCCCCAGAAATTGCGCTTACTGGGCAATACCTGACGCAAGTGCCGCACTCAATGCATTTTTCATCCATCACGGCGCGCCCGAATACAATTATCGCATCATAAGGGCAATAAGCGGCGCACTGCCCGCAGCCCACGCATCTGCCATCCACAATCATTGGGTTCCCGCCGCACCTATCTTCTCAGCCAGTTTTGCCAGCACTTCCTTTCGCATCCCTTCTACGAATTTAATGCTGCCCACCACGAGATGCCCACCCCCGCTCACACCCGCTCCTTTGATCTCGCTGTGCAGTTCTTTCACTATCTGGGGTATGTTCATCCCCACACCCCTTGATCGCAGCACTGCAAAATCAGGACCATATCCGATGGTGACCACAGGCTGACCATCATATTTTGAGCACAAGCGGTCATGTATTTCTCCGCTTGTTTTTCCCGGGGGTGGAAAAGTGAATTTGTGGGCGAAATTTTCCACATCGATCACATTCAACATCGCGCCGTTTGGCAGTTTCTGAGTCTTGACATTGGGCATTGATGCCTCAAGTTGCTCGGAAATAGCGGCATTTGCCTGGTCGCTCAATAATTTCACTATCTGCTGGTGGCGGATATTGGAGCCCAGATTGAGTATGTCGTTCATTATCCCTCGCCCATCGTTGAACCTCTGCCAGAATGCCTCGTAATCAATAGCCAATGCCATGTTTTTCAGGTCTTCTGGCTTATATTTATCAGCTACAAGAGATTTGTACAGGCCGGCTTCAGGCGCAGCTGACCTGTCCCCGACTGCTGAAACCGCCGGGAGATGTTTGATCTCTTCCGTGATGTCGGGATTTATCATCCGGGCGATCTCCAAGCCCAGCATGCCTGTAGTAATGCCGAAATCCCCCCCAGCATATGCGGGATTGACGTGCTCAAGCACCATTGAATCTATGGTGCCGTCCGGGTGATGGTGATCAATGACCAGGAGTTCCACGCCATAGATCGCAGCCTGTTTCATCGCGGGCATGTCCTCCTCAGTGGCGCCATTGTCCATTAAAACCACAAGCGGCATTTTCTGGGCAAAACGCTCCTGGTCTTCCAGTGCAAAAGTGAGGTCTTTTGTTACGTCCTCAAGTTCATAGAACGGCGCCTTGGAAGGGGAACGCCTGTAAAAATGACGATCTGCATCAGAGCCTCCGACTTCCCGGATAAGCGGCAGAATGGCACGCTCTATTGCAATTGCCGAAGTGATACCATCTGCGTCCGCATGGTGCCTTATGATGATAGGTCGGGACTTAAAAATAGCCTTCCTAATAAGTTTGGCAGCATTTCGCATCCTGGGCTTCAGTTTAATCAGGATTTCGCTATTAACAAGGAATTGTGTGTCGTGGGGTTCTGCTCGTCTGTCTATCGCGGATTCGATCTGTTCCTTGATGCCCGTGGCATCCCCTCCCCATAGCTGCTTCATGGCACGGATCTCGATCTGCATTGCTCCGTTCCTCATCGAAGGCTCGCCGATCACCCGGACTATAGTCTCCGACTTTATCTCGGGATAAGCCCGCTCCCCTGCTTTCTCAAATGCCGCGCACTGCACTGTCCCATCCTCGTCAGAGATGGTGAATATCGTGGGGCCTCCTGTTTGTTTTATCTGGATCACTTCGCCAGAAAGATGGATGAGTTTCCCAAGGTATTTTGAGAGTTCTGTTGTCTTCCTTCTGGGAAGCTGCTTTTCGACCTCAATAAGCTGGTACTCTTTGAGACTGCGCGGGAGCAGTTCGATGTTGCCGTTCGGGGCCATGTTTTTGACCTCGACAAAGAGCTTATCACCGATTTCAGGAATGAAATTCATATTGCTTGAATGGATAAGACCCCGGAGCTGCGGATTGATATCCACAAATACACCGAAGTTCGCATGTCCCTGAACCTTTCCTTCGTACACCTTCCCTACCTCCAGCTCACGCGTGTCACACTCCGCACTCAGTATATGAACAGAGGGTTTTTTAGCGCAGTTCTCGCAGAGGTCCCCTTTCGTTGTTTCTTTGCCGCAGACCGTGCATGTGAAGAACTTTCCCCTGCCATTGCAGGCTTTGCAGGGCTCGGTGACTGATATTTTTCCTGTGCCGCCGCATGTGGCGCATTTCATTCCTCCGGACATGAGATTACTTAAGTCTTTTTCCGACAGTTTCTCAAGGCTTATTGATTTTGGTTTTCCTGAACCTTTACAGTCGGGGCATTCCTTTTCGCTGAGGATTATGGTACCTGTACCTTTGCAGGCGGTGCATTCGGTTGTCATAGAGTTGAGTGATAGATGTGGTGCGTGGTAAAATAAGTTACGTGGGAGAACGCGTCATGGCTCATTTCATATTCAGAACGTTTTCTTATAATGCAGGTTTTATCAATCTTGAAACCAATGTGGAATTATGGCCCTTGAGACAATCATAACCCGCCTGAAAAAGCGTTATCATCCCGGCAAATTCCACTCGCCTGACCCTTTCCGCGTGCTCATAACCACCGTCCTCTCGCAGCGCACCCGCGATGAGGTTACAGATAGGGCAGCGGAAAAACTCTTTTCAAAATACAGCACATATGCAGCACTTGCAAATGCCGATGTTAAGGATATCGAGGAACTGATACGCGAAGTAGGGTTCTACCGCGTGAAAACACCGCGAATCAAGGAAATCGCGCGGATAATTTCGAACGACTTAAAGGGCAAAGTCCCGGACAATATTGATGCCCTTCTCAAACTTCCAGGTGTGGGGAGAAAGACCGCTAACTGCGTCATTGTTTACGGCTTCCGCAGGGATGCCATTGCAGTGGATACCCATGTTCATCGCATCTCGAACAGGCTGGGGCTTGTAAGAACAAAGACCCCGGAAGAGACCGAGCAAAGGCTTCTTGAAGTCCTGCCCAGGGAACACTGGCAGTATATAAACGAACTGTTTGTCAGGTTCGGACAGGATATATGCAGACCCATCGGGCCTAAATGTGGTTTATGCCCTATTATTGAGCTCTGCCCTGAGAAGAAAATAACTAAAAAGACAAGATAATAAAATCCACAGTTAACTTTTTAAATATCTTGGGAAATATCTATGTATGCGCTTTGACCTGCACATCCACTCCAATTTCTCATCGGACTCGAGCCTGACAGTGGATGACATCCTGATGAAGGCGGTAAAAAACGGACTTGACGGGATAGCGATTTGTGACCATAATACCGTGGAGGGAAGCCTTCAGGGGATCAAGCGCGCCCGTGAACTGGATCTTTCCTTACTTGTGCTTCCGGGAATGGAGGTCTCAACGACAGAAGGGCATGTATTAGTACTCGGGGTAAAGGAGAATATCCAGCCCAACCTCACGCCCCTTGAAACTATCAAGATAGCCCACCAGAAAGGCGGGCTGGTGATTGCGGCGCATCCCTTCAAGATAAGAAGCATTGGATTCGTGGATGGGCTGGATGCAATCGAGACTTTCAATTCAAGGTGTATATTCGGTGAGAACACGAAGGCAAAAGAGATGGCACTGTCTCTTGGAAAACCCGAAGTCGGGGGGAGCGACTCACATATGCTTGCGACCGTCGGACTCGGTTATACGGACATAGACGCGGAAAAAAATGAAGAAGCTGTACTCACAGGGATCAGGGAAGGCAGGACAAGCTCAGGTGGACGGGTCGCTCCTCTGTATGTTGTCATCGTTCAGGTCATACGCGGCATATTCCGTAGGCTGAACAGGTTTGGTCACAGCAAGATTTTTAATAGCAATGGGACAATCTAAGACATCATGCCGGATTATGACGTAATCATTGTTGGTGGAGGCATAAGCGGCCTCCTATCTGCCCTTGTTCTTTCAAAGAATGGGAAAAAAGTCCTCGTGCTTGAAAAAGACGGCGCTGTGGGAGGTAACTGCAACAGCTATTATGTGGACGGTTTCCAGGTGGATACGGGCCCTCATGCAATTACGCATCTCAGGGAGGGACCGCTGCGCAGATTAATGGATGAATATTTCACTTACATGCCAGTGTTCGTGGACTATGGTCATTACTATGTACGTACAGAAAAGGGGCTTACAAAAATCCCATCAAATATAAAGGAATTCGTCACTTTCGATGTCCTGCCGAGAAAAGACAGGCTCATGCTTTCGCAGTCTTTGACAAAGGCATTGACCCTATTGACTTTCGGGATGGTGGATGCAAACCAATCCATCTATGATTTCATGCCAAAAGGCCTCTCCAAAGATACGTGTGATTTTGTGGACGCGATCGCTTATTTCCTCTCCGGGAGATCCATGAAAGAGACGTCGGTCAACCGTGTGTTATACGGCAGCAGTTTTATAAGGGACAGCGTTTCGGAAGATATTTTCGATGATGCAGAGATCCCATCAAATCCATCCTATGCCTCCATAATAACCGAGAGGTTATCAAAAAACCAGCTGGCAATCCATCTTTCATCATTGGGCAGGCTCGCCACCAATAAAGTGGCATATGCCCAGGCATATCCGCGGGGTGGCTTGAAATCTCTTTTGAATGCGGTCTTATATTCCATGCCCAAAAGCGTTGAGATCAAAACGGGGACAAGGGTACGTGAGATAAGAATGGAAGGTGAGAAGGTTACGGGAGTTGCTACAGATAATGATTCTTTCAAAGCGGAAACTGTTGTTTATTCGGGTTTCGCGAAAACCCTTCCGTCTCTTGTCACATTGCCGCCTGATTATGCAAAAAATCTTTCACGCATAGACCAGACATTGAGCCTTACGATCTGGCTTGGTTTGCGTGAAAAAATTAAGGAATTTGATTATACGGGGTCTGAGGTATGGTTCAAGGGCGGCGCTTACTGGGCAATGCCCATCAGTAATTACGATCCATGCATTGCACCAAAAGGAAAGCAATTGATCGGGTTCACCTTTGTCATCCACGACAAAGAGAACATAGAAGGCGAGAAAAAGAAGGCGCTTGATCTTATCCTGAGAGCCGTTCCCGGCATCGAGAACAAAATTGAGATGACGCATTACCAGGTGACCATTCCAGAAAAGGCTGCCGTCACCATCAATGGATTCTTTGCCGGGGTCCGCTCACCGATCGCCAATCTATACCTTGTTGGAACCGACACCGATAATAGAAGCATGGGTGTTACAAGGGCTGGATATTCGGTGCTTGAACTCCTGAAAGCTATGAAAGAGGATAAAAGACTCGTCACTTCTTGATTTTTCTCTTTTTCATATAATCCGAAAACCCGGAATTCAGAACTACGATAATCCCGGCTGTGAAAACAAGTAGCCCAAGAACTTTCGGATTTGAAACCCTGGTAAGAAGGAGGATTACACCGGTATGAAGGATTATAAGACCTGTGATAAGAGAAGCTATCTCTTTGTATTTCCGGAAAAGCGTGAAATATACCAGACCGCTGATCCAGGTACCCAGGCCCAGGTATTCGTATGAAATATTGCCTTTATCAGGATCGTAAATCCGGTAGTACAGCCCTATAATTAGAAAAAGGGCGCCTAAAAATACCAAAACTGATTTTTTCTTATCCATATCGATTTTCCTTGAACCTTTAATACTCATCAGCACTTAATTACACCCCCTGACAGGTACTGAAAAATGAAGATAATCCAGATGGATGCGGGTGCGTGCAACGCAGCAACAGAAATGAAAGAGTGCAACATCCCAGGAGCCGCAAATGGCCTTGACGGCTCTCCGCCTCCTCCATTTGAACATTCAAACATGCCGGTGGAAGAATGATCATAGGCGCTTCTTCTTTTGCTTCACCTCTGGATGAGCTTCGAAAGGAGGTGGAGTGCATCGAGTTCTATGTTCCCAAGCTTCAAATATACAATGGGAATAAACTGTTGAAATATCGTGTGCGTGAGCTGCGTGATATCCTTTCCACAGGCAATACCCTTACTACATTGCATGCCCCCTACTGCGGGATCACACCCGGCTATCCAATAGATCTCATTGTGGACACAGCGAACATGGGGAGAAGAGAGTTCGGTCTCATGGAAGAAAGCATTGATCTTGCGGTTGAATTAGGTTGCAGCGTGGTGGTAGTTCACCCCGGGAAAATAACAGGGGACAGGGATGCGTGTTTCACAGGCATGGTGACAAATCTCAGGAGGCTTGCCCATTTTGCGGAAAATAGCGGGATAGTTCTTGGGCTTGAGAACCTGAGCGGCACGGACCCCGCGAACCTGTGTTGCACGGCAGAGGAACATATGCGCGCGATCACGGAAGTGAATTCACCCAATCTGAAAGCTACCTTTGACATAGGTCATGCTAACCTCACGTGCCGCGGAGACGCTGTTAAACTCCGCAGCTTCATCATAGACATGGGTGATAATGTTGTACACGTCCACGTGCATGACAACGATGGCATGCCGGCTGACAGGTATTTCGGTGATGTGCATGGCGCGCCCGGGAACGGGAACATCGATTTTTCACTGTTAAGAGAACTGCATTTCGACGGCGTTTATAACCTTGAGGTATTTTCAATGCCTGATGTACGCGCGGGCAAGAGGATCCTTAAGAATCTGGAGCAGTGGACGCTGGATAAATACTCTGCATAATTGCAATATTGCTTACAGTACAAAAACAATCAAGGCTGCAGAACCCGGAAAATAATTTCATGATACGAGACAAATACGAATTGGGCGCATAAGACTATATATTACAGAAGTTAAAATAGACTTATTGAGAGGGAAATATCATGTGGGAAAGAAAAGTAAGCCGCAAAACAACCGCAAAAAAAGAACAAATCTGGAAGCTTTGGTCTGATGTTACTCACTGGAAAACTTGGGATGAGGAACTTGAATATTCTGAATTATTCGGAGATTTTAAAACAGGAACAAAAGGTGTTTTAAAACCTATTGCAGGTCCTGAAACTAAATTTGTGATAACGTCTTGCGACTATTTGGCAGGATTTAGTGACAGATCGTTTTTACCCTTATGCAAAATGGATTTTATTCACATGTTAAAGGAAACTAACGGTGGGCTTGAAATCACTCACAAGGTTCAAATTACAGGAGCATTAACATTTCTATTTTCAAAAAAAATTGGGAAGAAGGTTGAAGCTGGTCTCCCTAAGTCTGTCGAAAAGTTAATTGAATTAGCTGAAAAAGGGGATTAGTCCTATGGAAAATCAGAAATTCTGGATAAATACGGTCTCAAAAGAACATGTGATGCTGGGCAAACAAAATGGGTTTGTGCAATCCGGTCATGGAAAACCAGCACCTTTAAAACGCTTAAAAAAAGGTGATCGAATAATATTTTATTCACCCAAAACATCCCTAGAAAATGGAGAACCCCTTAAATCATTTACCGCTATAGCCTCAATCATTGATGATAAAATTTATCAAGTAGAATTAAGTGATGATTTTAAACCATATCGGATAAATGCTCAATACGAGGATTGCAATGAAGTTAAAATTGAACCTTTAATTGAGAATTTAAGTTTCATTAAAAATAAGAAATCATGGGGTTATATGTTCAAGTTTGGATTATTTAAAATTGATAAACGAGATTTTGATTTAATTTATTCAAAAATGAAAATTTAAAGGGAAGATATGACTTTTAATTTCGATAAACCTAATGATAGTCCGGGTTTCCTATTATAGCATGTTACCAATCTCTGGTATAGACGAACATAAGTTCGGATATGATGCTAAAATGAAAGGATATCCGAACTCGGATATCAGCGAGTTATACGCAATCGGAAGACCTTATAGAAAGATTTATAAATTATCTTAACACTGAAAATATTAGAGCTGATAATAACATGAAACAAATTCAGGCCTTAAGATATGGCGGTTTGGTTGGGGTGATTGGAGCGGCAGTGTACATCATTAGCTTAATTATCCATCCTTTTTACGAAACACCAGAAACGATTGTAAGCCAGGCTTGGCTTTGGGCGCATATTCTTGGCTTTGTGAGTTTATTGTTTTTGCTTGTTGGCCTTGTTGCTATTTATTTTAAAAACGTAGAAGCTTTCGGTAAGCTTGGGACGTTGGGATTTGCGCTGAGCTTTATGGGTATTGGTGGCCTTAGCTGGATTAATGGTTTTGCCGCGATGGCCGAACCTGTGCTTATTTCACAAGCTCCAAACCTATTGGATCCAAACGGACCATTTTTCGGCGGATTAGCCGGTATCTTTTTTGCGATTACTGTGATTATATCAATAGTCGGTTTTCTCCTCTTTGGTATAGCAGCTTGGAGAATAAAAGAAAAATTTAGTGGGATAGCAATAATTATAGGCACTTTGCCGCTTGTTCTGTTTTTTATAAGACCTGAAACTCCTGAGGGCATTTATAGCATTGCTTTAATTATCAATAGTCTGGGGCTTCTACGATTGAGCTATGGGGTTTGGTCAGCAAAAAATTAAAGGCCTTTTGAAGAAGACTTTATTATGCTCAGTCATACCACATACTCCCAACAGAAAGCCTGATAACCTGCCATCCCCGGGTCAGCTTCTCCTCCCGCTCCGTGCTTATACGCACATCTCTTCCCCAGCCGTTATCCCGATTAATGGAAAGGCTGAACATCGTGCCATCTTCCTCCGAATATACCCAGGCATCCACGGGAACGCTGATTCCTCCGTACCCTGTAGCATTGCTCGTGCTTAGTGTGAACCCGTTTACAAACTTTTCATTAGCCTCCGGATTTGTTGCCAGCGATCCTCCAGTCTGGTTCATATTTATTCTGGTTGAACCTGACCCGCTTATTTTGAAAGCTTTACCATGGTTTGTATCAATTACTTCTGTTGTTGCATTACCCGAAATCTCTGGATTTCCGTACATTTCCATTACACTCCCACTCTCAAGCAGAACCGGAACAAACACTGTTATCCTTCCATCGCCTGAAGAAACATCAATCGAAACATCGGTAGTTGCATATTTTACCGCACTTATAAACATTAATGCGGAAATAAACAGTATAATGAACGTCAGGACTATTCCTGCACCCCTGGCTATCTTTAAGAACCGTGGAATTTCCCTTGGAGTATAGGATGTTCTCTCCATAAAATACATTCCGATAGCTATTGAAGCACCGGCTATCCCTATTGCAAGCAATGGAAAAAGAATCGCTATGAAAAACGCTAGTAAAGCACCTTGCGTCCAAACCGAATTAAGATAAACGGTTATGTTTTGACCTAAAACATATATTCCATAACCCAATGCTGCGCCTAAAGAACTTGAAATTGTCATTAAAACCATGTTCTTGATCTTTGGAAAACCTAAGATGGGACCTGCAAAAACCAGTGTAATAAATAACGGATCAAGAAGACCGCTCATTTTAATAAACTCCCCTGCTAAAAGAACGCCAGTGACAAGTGCTCCAAAAGCCCCCGCTACGGCACATGTCATTGATATCCTCGATGATTTTTTTTGTCCCCCGAAAATGAACCCTACATAGAGGCCATAGAGGCCATAAATTACCAAAATTGCAAATACAACTCCCAGTACCATAAAGAGATAAGCCGCCGTTAAGGATGGTATTGTGTAAAAGATTATATAACCCACCCCAATTCCCATCAACAGCCCAAGTGCGCCATGTATTCCGTAGCCTCGGAGACTTTTTATATCAAACTGATTGCTTTCCATATTAACCACCATAAATTTGTCTATAAAAAGACAAGTTAGACTTAACTTAATAAAATATTTCTATTTATAGTTATGTGCATAAGATCTGATAAAAAGTTGGGAATTATTATCACTAACTTTTCGATTTTTTTAATAAACATCGCCTTAAAAATATATATTGTTGAAAAAGCTGTTAATGCCATAACAAATTCGTATCCTGGAATTCTGTTCTTCCCCGGCATGACATCTGGCGGTCCCGATCGAATTATTTCGGTATTTGTTGCATCTGGAGCGTCGGATGTTGCTTCTGTCGACGTCCGTGGGTATCATATTGGACGGATAGAATCTCATATCGGCTGAATTTGAACCACGAAGCCCAGATTCCTGATAAGATTTATTCTGCTTCCAGGAATTAAATTAATAGCATATTCGTTTTTCATTTCAATATGATCGTGATCTTTCAATATGATGCATGATATGGATGTCAGACTTCCAAAAATCACAAAAATGTTATCATATATATTATCAGCTTTGTTATCGAAAACTATTTAACCTGATAATTATCACCATATATATACATAATCTCTATCATGAATTTAAATAAAAGGGGTGATTAGATGACAAAAGAAATGTTAGCGTATGAAGATACGCTTAAAGATATCGAGAAGACTTTGGGAGCAGTACCTAGCTTCATGAAGTTTTTCCCCGAGGAAAAACTTGTCCATGACTGGCCTTCATGGAAGAGCTTTGGGAAGATAGACCTGGAGAGTGCCACCAAGTTCTGTATTCAGTGCCGTAAGGCTACTTTATGGAAGAGCCTGGGGGAGATAGACCTGGAGAGAGTACGATTCCTGTTAAGTACAGATGAAATGATAGAAGAAATGCTGAGCGAAACCCAGGGTAATATTGTACCCACATCCGTAAAACCTCATGCAGCCGCTGAGGCGGCGCAAGAAGATAGCGCTTAATCTTGTACTCATACCAGTGACATATTTAGAATTGAAATCCGAAAGCATTTGAGTCCATATTCCAGAGTTTTATTCCCTTCAAATTGCTCAAATCTAATATCTGCTAACCCCTGCATAGTCCTAAATTCGAAAATGCTTTGATAGAGATAGAAAAGAATTTTTTTAGGGAATAGACAGACTAATCAAAAAACATTTAAATATTGAGCATAATCTCATAGTTGAGATATCGCAAGGCATTAATCGCTTATCGGAAATCAGTGATGTTGTGTTGGTGTGTGTGGATGCACACGCGCTGATTCTCCCGATTCCAATCGGGAGCCCGTTACTCATTAAAAATAATTATCAGTTTTATAAAATTTCTTTGCATAAGTATATTACAGGAAAGAATTATTAAACCAGCCAATGTCCCTTTTCGATGCCAGATTCTATGATTTTAATCTTCATCCTGTTCCCGACAGCAGAGACTCGATTACAGGACTTGCTTTTGAAGCCAGGAGGCTTGGATATTCTGGAATTGCCATTACCAATTCCACGGTGAACCTTGAAACAGTCCCTGAACAAGATGATTTTTCAATTTATTCTGCTGCGGAGATCTCATGCAAACCTTCAAAACTGAGGGATGAAATAAGAAAATGTAAAGAAGGCAGGATACTGATCGCCAGAAACGGAGACGAAGAGTTCAACCGGGCTGCTGTGGAGACTGATGAGCTCGATATACTTCTTCAGCCTGCCAGATTCAACAATGTCCTTGCAAAAACAGCCGCCGATAACTCTATTGCTCTCGGTTTCAATATCGGTTCAATTATCAGAACACGGGGAGAGACACGCACCAGGGAATTTACAATAATGAGAAACAACCTGAAGCATGCCCGAAAATATGACATGAAAATGATCCTTGCAAGCGATGCATATTCTCATTATGACCTCCGGTCGCCAAGAGAAATGAGCGCTCTGGCAGGTATTTTCGGGATGACACCAGATGAAGCGGTCAATGCCATGAGTGCAACGCCTCTTGAAATCCTGAAAAGAAAAAGCCTGGATTATATACAGGCTGGTGTTGAACTGATATGAAGACACTGCCTGTCCTTCGGGACAAGAAACGGTATCTGGCCTTTGAGGTCGCATCCGAACAAGAAATAACAAGGCAGGAACTGGTGGGAGAAATTTCAAACTCGATGCGCTCATTGTTCGGTGATGCGGGATGCAGTGAGATCAATTTCGGGCTCATGTCATTCGGTGGAATATATGGAATCATTCGCTGCTCAAAGGAGAATACCGAAAAAACAAGGGCAGCTCTTGCCTGCATAAATAAAGTCCGGGGATTTCGCATTTCAATCCTGGTGCTGGGAATATCAGGCACCATTAAAGGAGCCATGGAAAAGTTTATACAACAGCGTCTCATTAAAGAGTTAGAACCAGATAAAGACAGACAAGAACACTCAATTCCTGTAGCCGGAAAATAATTGTTTCGCATTGAAACGAAATGGATATATTCCCGGAAAATCCTCTTGATGTGAAACAAAATATTTCGAACCCAACAGGAATTACGTTTTTGAAATCTTGGAGATGATATAATGCAAATGGCACCACAGATGGGATACGACAGGGCAATAACAGTATTCAGCCCTGATGGAAGGTTGTTTCAGGTAGAATATGCACGTGAGGCAGTTAAACGGGGGACAACTGCTGTAGGAGTAAAAGCAGTGGATGGAGTAGCTCTATTGGTGGATAAGAGGGTTACAAGTAAACTCCTTGAAGCCGCCTCAATTGAGAAGATATTCCAGATAGATGATCATATTGGAGCAGCCACCTCGGGGTTGGTGGCAGATGCAAGGATGCTTATTGACCGCGCGCGCGTGGAGGCACAGATCAATAAGGTCACTTACGATGAGCCTATAGGCGTTGAGGTGCTGGCCAAAAAAATCTGCGACTTCAAGCAATCATATACCCAGTATGGCGGCGTCAGACCCTTCGGGACTGCGCTCCTTATCGCAGGCGTTGACGACAACAGGGCGCGCCTTTTTGAGACAGACCCAAGCGGCGCTTTGCTTGAATACAAGGCCACAGGCATAGGCTCGGGAAGAGCAGAGACAATGGAGATCTTTGAAAAGAAATATACAGATGACATTAACCTTGAGAATGCTATAATTCTCGGACTTGATGCACTCCACAGCACCACGGAAGGAGTTTTTAACGCTGCGACTATCGAGATCGGTGTGATCGAACTCTCGACCAGGAAGTTCAGGAAACTTCTACCATCCGAAGTAGAAAAATATGTTAACCAGGTTATAAAGACGCACGCTTCAGAGGAGAAAGGAAAAGAAAAGAAAAAGAAAACAGAAGAGTGAGTTAATATGGTTGCCCTTGATGAGTCCATAATAGCGCGGCTCAAGACGCACGGCAAGACATTTGAAGTTTTTGTTGACCCGGACGGATCGCTTGCCTTAAAAAAGGGGGACCAGGTAAAAATTGAGGACATACTTGCAGTGGAGGATGTATTCTCAGACGCAAAAACAGGGGATAGACCTGCTGAGCAGGATATCCTGAATGCTTTCGGGACAAAGGACGTTCTTAAGATCGCAGAAAAAATCATTCTTGATGGCGAGCTTCAACTAACAACAGAGCAGAGAAAGAAGATACAAGAGGATAAAAAGAGGCAGGTAATAACTGTCATTGCCCAGAATGCAATAAATCCCCAGACAAAATCCCCGCATCCCCCTGCGCGGATAGAAGCCGCTATGGAAGAGGCTGGCGTTCATATCGATCCCATGAAGAGCGTGGATGAACTTGTGAATGTCACAATGAAAGCGATACGGCCGATAATCCCGATACGTTTTGAAGAAGTGAAAGTGGCGATGAAGATAAGCCCGGAATATGCTGTAAAGGCTTACGGGAACATCGCGAAGTTCGGAAACCTGATAAAGCAGGAATGGCAGAACGATGGTTCATGGATAGGAGTCATTACCATACCCGCCGGGATGCAGGATGACCTGTACAAGCTTTTAAACCATCTTACCAAAGGCTCTGCGGAAACAAAATTGATAAAGTGATTGAAATGGATAAAAAATTAGTAATTCCGGGTGATTATCTATCAGATGATGTAAAGATAGCGGACGAAGGTACCTATGTTGAAAATGACAAGGTATACTCATCGGTCTTCGGTATAGCATCTTTTAAGAATCACATACGGGTCGTCCCGCTTTCCGGCAAATATATACCAAAGCCGGGGGACATGATAATCGGCACTGTGAATGAAGTAGCTTTTTCAAACTGGATAGTCAATATCCGGTCGCCATATGAGGGGCTTCTGCACATATCAGAATTTCCAAGACGGATCGAGAGCACGGACATGTCCAAATATCTCAAGGTGGGTGATTCTATAATGACCTTCGTGAAGGATGTCGACGCCAGTATGAAAGTTGAGTTGACCCTGAACGACCAGAGATTGAGGCAGATAAAAGAAGGTCGAATAATAGAAGTGACGCCTTCCAAAGTGCCCAGATTTATAGGCCGCAGCGGCTCCATGATAGCGATGCTCAAAAATGAAACTAACTGCAATATCTTTATCGGGCAGAATGGCAGGATATGGATAACAGGCAAAGACAAGGATATGGACCTGGCAGTGAAAGCCATATTCAAGATCGAAAGGGAGACGCATATTTCTGGTCTTACGGACAGGATTACCAGGTTTTTAAAAGAGGAAAAAGGACAAACAGTTAAGGAAATAGAACCTGGGAAGAAGGAAGAAGCCACATTGAATATAGAAACTGAGGGAGAGAAAGAATCTCAGGCGGAAAAGGAAGAAAAAACTGAAGAGGAAAAGTCCGGAGGTATTCTGGATGAGCTCCTCAGTGATGAGAAATAGATTTTTTTTATAACGAAAGAGGAAGAAAGAGAAGAGGAAATTTATGAGTAAACCGGAAAAGTTGATTGAAAACGGTATTCGCCTTGACGGCAGAAAACCAGATGAGTTAAGGCCCATAAAAATCAAGGTGGGTATTTTGAACAGAGCAGATGGCTCATGCTATTTTGAATTCGGCAAGAATAAAGTGATCGCCGCAGTTTACGGCCCAAGGGAAGTACATCCGCGACACATGCAGAAATCAACAAGCGCAGTTGTTAGGTACAGGTATAATATGGCATCGTTCTCGGTCGAGGAGCGAAAGCGTCCCGGACCTGACAGGAGAAGTATCGAAGTCTCCAAGGTAAGCCGGGAGGCTCTTGAACCCGTGATCTTCGAGGAATATTTCCCGCGCTCTGCCATTGACATTTTTGTAGAGGTGCTCCAGGCAGATGCGGGCACGAGGACTGCGGGCATCAATGCTGCCTCCATAGCCCTGGCTGATGCAGGTATTCCTATGAAAAGCCTTGTCTCGGCGTGTGCTGTGGGAAAAGTGGATGATACCCTGGTCCTTGACCTGTTCAAGGATGAAGATAACTACGGGCAGTGTGACATGCCTGTTGCGATGACACCTGATGGGAATATCACCTTGCTGCAAATGGACGGTCATCTTACCAGGGATGAATTCAGAGAAGCCCTTGAAATGGCAAAAAAAGGGTGCCTTGAGATCCACGAAATGCAGAAAAATGCCCTTATGGAAAAATACTCCTCGCAGATAGAAGGTGATGTCAATGAGTAATGAGATAATGGCAGAACTCCGCAAGGATTATATCTACAATCTCATGATCAAAGGCGAGCGGGAGGACGGACGGGCATTTGATCAGTACAGGGAAATAACCATAGATACAAGGGTCATCGACAAGGCCGAGGGTTCTGCGCGCGTGAAGATAGGGGACACTCAACTGGTTGTGGGTGTAAAGATACAGACTGGTACGCCATTTCCCGACACGCCAGATCAGGGAGTCATCATTACCAATCTTGAGCTAATCCCGCTTGCATCACCCGTATTTGAAGCGGGGCCCCCGAGAGAGGATGCTATCGAACTTGCAAGGGTGGTGGACAGGGGAATAAGGGAGTCCCAGTCTATTGATCTTTCCAAGCTGTGCATTACACCGGGAGAAAAAGTGTGGATGGTATTCATCGATGTCCATGTACTGGATGACGGTGGAAATATCATGGATGCCGCATCCCTCGGCTCTGTGGCGGCACTCTTAACTGCAAAGCTGCCCAACAAGCGTTTTGATCTCGGTGAAGATACGGATGTCCCCATGAGGGAAGTACCTGTTTCCGTGACCGCTGTTGAGATCGGAGGGGCGATAATGCTTGACCCATCCCTGGATGAGGAGAGCATAGCAGGCACCAAGCTGACCGTTACATCCAACCAGGACGGGGCCATATCTGCCATGCAGAAGAGCGGCGTCCATCCCCTTACCACCGAACAGATAAATTATATAGTGGATATTGCAATTGAGAAGGCAAAAGAAATCAGAGAGAAATTCCTGGTGATATAATCATGGTTGAAATCAAAGCGAAAGGAAGAAAAACAAGGTCTGCCGGGAGATTCGGCACCAGATATGGTGTCAAGAACAGAAAACTTGTGGCCGATATTGAAGAGAAGATGCATGCCGACTATGCATGTTCAAAATGCGGCGCGGTAAAATTAAAAAGAACGGCAACCGGTATCTGGCAGTGCAGAAAATGCAAGGTAACATTCACCGGCGGCGCGTATGTACCGCAGACCTCTGCGCATCTCACAGTACTTAGGGCCGTGGCGGGAGAGAAGATCCCTGCGGCAAGTGGATCTCCAGCGCAGGAAAAGTAAGCATGGTATACAAATGCACACGCTGTAAAAGGGCAGTTGAGATCGATTATCAGTATAGCGGCATCCGCTGTCCTTACTGCGGTCACCGCATCCTTGTAAAGGAAAGGCCCGTGCTCGTAAAGCGCGTTAAGGCTGAATGATCATTACCACGGCCCGAAAACCTTCTTCAAAGATCCGGACATTCTGCAAGCATCTGAGCAGGTTCACGGGCTGTGATTATGTTCCCCGCGGTAAAACCAGCCTGCAAGAACTTGGAGCTGAACCTTTTTTGATGGTCGGTGAATATAAAGGGAACCCGGGAAGTTTTATTTTTTTCAATAATAGAGAGCCTCTTCTTTCCATCCGCGCGAATGTTTCCCTGGATAGAGAGGTCAATCCGGGACAGGAGCCGGCTATTCAGGGAAACCTTCCTTTAGCCGCTGCGCTGAGCAGGGCGACAGGTTTTAAATTGGGAGGATGCTCGGAAAGGATTATCCGTGTCAATGACAAAATTGAATTTGTCGATAAGGATGAACCTGTCATTAGATTGAAAATAATAGGAATCAGAGGCGAGGGGATTGTTCGATCTGTTCAGGAAAGAAGAGATTAATAACCTGAAAGCCAGAGTAGCACAGCTTGAAGAGGAGAACAGCAAACTCTCGCTCCAGCTTGGAAAGAGGGAAGAAAAAACAAGGAGAACAATATCGACCAAGCAGGAAGTAGACAGGGAATTGAATGAATCAAGACAGAAAATCTTGTCGCTTGAGAGTGAGATACAGAAATTGAATATGGAGACAGCAGGTGATTTGAAGTTCCGTTTTTCAGAAAATCTGCCTCGAAGCAGGTTTGAGGATGTTCTTTTTTTGGTCGAATCTGTGCAGTCAAAAACTTCCACACTGGTAAGTATCTATCTTGAACCGGGCGAATCTCTTGGAAACGTGGCAAAAGACAGGATTAATCAGATCGGCATTAATGCGATTTTTCTTATTGAAAAAATTCAGTCATCTGTGGGAAAAGCAATCTTTTACGATATCGGCGGGATTATAAGATTGGCAATGATCCCGGTATTCCCGATATCTCATTCTGAATACGCGCTTGAGCGGAGATTCAACCTCGAATCATTGAAAAAAAGCATGGACAGCGATAAAACCCTAGTCATAAATGCTCATGCGGGCGAGACATTCGCAGGCATAATCGAAAATGATGCTTTCGTGGAGCATGACGTCGTAAGGAGCAGCGTGATGGGGAAACACTCAAAGGGCGGCTGGAGCCAGAAGCGTTTCCAGAGTCTTATTGAAGAGGATGTGAAGCACCATTCCGACAAGGTAAGGGCATCGCTCGGTCTGATGATCGAGAAACATAAGGATATACAGTATGTCATCGCGGGGGGAGAGGGGAAGTTGATAAAGATGATTATGGAAGGGTATAATTATCCTTTGATAATGAAAAGCATGGATGCGCAGGGTTTGAACCCACAGCAGGTGCTGAGAGATGCGATGTCGGTAAGGATGTATGGGATTTAGTACTGCCGCTGTATTTTAAAAAAGTTTTGCTGTTGAATAACAATATATTTTCAATTGAAAAAAATCAATCCGAGAGGAGATTCAACTCCCCTCTCAGCTTTTCAGCCCTGTTCTGAAACCGGGCGCGCTGGACATCATCTTTCGCTCGCTCGATCTGGTGTTGTACCTCTTCAATCATGCCCTGCAGGCGGGATTTTTTCAGGTCTCTTTCGATCTGGTCCTCGATGACTGAATCCTTACATCCTTAAAGTATTATTTCGATATCCAGCTCTTCTGCCAATTCCTTGTATCTGTTACGGATCGTTACCTCGGTGATGCCTGCGACCTCGGCGACCTCTCGCTGCGTTCGCCTGTCACCGCACAATATGGAAGCGATGTATATCGCAGCTGCGGCAACACCCGTTGGGCCACGTCCGCTCGTGAGTTCTTTCTCGGAAGCCTGCCTGAGAATTTCCACAGCCTTGGACTGCACCTCGCCGCGCAGGTTCAACCCTGAGCAGAACCGTGGGACATAATCGATGGGTGAGGTGGGGATCAATTTCAGACCGAGTTCCCTTGAGATGAACCTGTATGTTCTCCCGATCTCCTTTCTGCTCACTCTTGAGACTTCACCTATCTCGTCAAGCGTCCTTGGAACATTGCACTGCCTGCATGCCGCATATAGTGCTGCTGCTGCCACGCCCTCGATGCTCCGTCCTCTTATCAGGTTCTTCTCCACAGCCTTCCTGTACACCACTGCTGCGGTCTCCCTCACGTTCCTGGATAACCCGAGCGCCGATGCCATCCTGTCAAGTTCTGACAGCGCAAACGCCAGGTTTCGCTCCGTGGCATTGCTAACACGGATGCGGCGCTGCCATTTCCTGAGCCTGTATAGCTGCGCTCTGCTCTTTGATGAGATGGATTTGCCGTATGAGTCCCTGTTCCTCCAGTCTATCATGGTGGACAGGCCTTTATCATGGATAGTATAGGTCATGGGTGCGCCTACACGTGAGCGCTTCATCCTCTGGTCATGGTCAAAAGCCCTCCATTCTGGTCCCTGGTCTATAAAGTCGGCGTCAACAACAAGACCGCATTCGTTGCAGACAAGTTCTGCACGTTCATAATCATGCACAAGGGTATGACTTCCGCACTCCGGGCACTCCACTGTTGCTTTCTCGAACTGGCCGAGCTTCTGTTTTTCTTTCCGCTCCTTTATACTTTCCTTGATTTTTTCGCGTTCAGATTTCTCGACTTCCTTAACTTTTTCAACTTCTTTGATCTTCTCAACTTCTCTCATTTATTCACCTTGTTCAGAACTACTGCAAGTAGACTCTTTCATTTTTCAACTGTCTGATTTCGGACTCTGGCACATTTTTGAATATCCTGACAGAAAAGTAGGGGTTATTTACCGGACCGAAAAGTTCTTTTATTTTTCCGATCCTCCTCATCTTTTTTGTAATCACTGTAGAGTCCTGAAATGGAGCACCTTTTTCAGTGGTCTTATCAGAACGAACTATCAACAGATCATCAATAATATGAAGAACAGTTCCCAATCTTTTCAATATTCGCCTCTACGGAAGTGACCTATAGAGGTCATCTAATATTTATAGGTTTCGCAATTCATTTATTAAAGGGATTTTATGATATTTAAAGGTTGTGAGATTGTTGCAGCCCTTGCGCCCTTTTGATCAAGACCTGCTCCCATTGCGATATTGAATGCGGTTTCATCAGTGATCAGATCTTCCGGGGCATGTGTATCCGTATTTACGGTAAGGTTCGCTCCGGTTTCTTTTCCCATCCTGACCACATGGCCATTGGTTCGGTTGTGACCGTTACGCGAGGTTATTTCGAGAGTTATATCGTTCTCCCTGGCAAGTTCTGCATCTTCTACTGTGATTAAACCCGGATGAGCTAATATGTTGATATCCAGCGACACTGCCATATGGTTAGTGCCTGGGGATACTGGCTCAACAATGGTCTCACCGTGCACCACGATAATTTCTGCCCCAAGGTACCTTGCCTTTTCCACAAGCCTTGGCATCTTTGCCGGTGGAACGTGGGTCAATTCCACCCCTACAAAAATCTGGATATCATAATCGTCTTCGAGGAATTTTACCGTCTTAATGCAAGAAAGAACATGCTCGATATTTGTGAAATCGGCATGATCGGTTATTGCGATCGCCTTGTACCCTTTCACAACGGCACGCCGCACGAGTTCACTCGGTATAAGCTCGCCGTCGCTGAAAGAGGAATGTGTATGAAGGTCTATCATTTTTGTCCCCGGCTTTTATTTATTTTCTGTGCTATCTGCTTTGCTAGTATGGATTTCGGACCTTTCTTATCTACAAGCACCCTGCCGCTTGTGGCCCACCATGATTTGGGATGAGCTTTTTCAGGTTCCACTATGGGAGTAAGGTTCAACTCAACGGCTGCTTTCTCTATCTCCTTCAAAACGGGTGATTTCACCGAATCCTTCATGGAAAGGATCCTGCCTTCAGCCCTTGATTTGGTGGCGTCGAGATAAACTGGCCATATGACAAGCTTGGTTTTGTCCTTCAACATTATGCACCTGTTAGCTTTTTAAAACTCTAATACTTTTCTGAGAAATCAGAGTAGAGATGACATAATTAAATAAACTGAGGCCGAAATCAGAGCTGCAACAGGTATCGTAAGGATCCAGGCACCAACAATCTTCCGCGCAATACCCCACCTCACGGCAGAAAGCTTATCTGTTGCTCCCACCCCCATTATTGATGAGGAGATCACGTGAGTGGTGCTCACAGGAATTCCCAGAGCCGCCATGCTTGCAAGCACAAGACCGCTTGAGGTTTCAGCGCTAAATCCCTGATAAGGGCGCAAGCGCGTAACTCTCTGCGCCATTGTTTTCACAATACGCCACCCGCCAAAGAAAGTGCCCAGACCGATTGCTCCCGCGCATGAAACGATCACCCACAACGGAATAGGAAGTCCGCTGGTGCTCATAGGTGTCGATATGCTCGATGAAACAAGAAGGATTGCGATAATCCCCATCGTCTTTTGTGCATCATTAGTCCCGTGCGTCAGAGAATAAAACGCCGAAGAAAAAAGCTGAAGCCTCCGGAAATAGTGGTTAATGGTGGAAGGATGGGATTTCCTGAAGCCTCTCATTATTAAAAGAGCAAAGAAAAACCCTATGACGAGGCCGATAATGGGGGAAATTACCATGAAAAGCACAATCGTTTCGACACCTTTAGCATTGACGGAACCTGTCCCGGCAGCAGCTATCCCTGCTCCTACAAGGCCTCCAACCAGGGCATGGCTGCTTGATGTGGGAAGAGCCAGGTACCAGGTGATTAGATCCCAGATTATAGCACCCATAATAGCTGCAAAAATAAGGTTTACAGTTATGACATGGCTGTCAATTATGCCCTTTCCCATAGTTGTTGCGATGGCCGTGCCAAAAACAAGCGGGCCAGCAAGATTGAAAATGGCAGCCATGGTAACAGCTTTTATGGGGGAAAGTACCTTTGTTGCCACTACTGTGGCAATGGCATTGGCCGAATCGTGGAATCCATTGATGAAATCAAAAACCAAGGCAATGATAATAGTAAAGATGACGAAAATTTCCAGAACGATCGCCTCTTAACTATTTTTTACAACAATGTCGCTGATAACGTTTGCAGCATCCTCGCATTTGTCTGTTGCAAACTCAAGGCGCTCATACACCTCTTTCAATTTCATTATTTCAATCGCATCCTTTCGTTTGAAAAGCTGGGCGACCGAGGTTTTATAAATATCATCGGCAATATTTTCAAGGCGGTTTACTTCGATACACCTTTTTTCGATTTCCTTGGGGTTCCTGAGGTTCCGTAATCCCGAAAGGGCGATATTTAATTCAGTGGTCTGCTTTACAAGTACTTCAGCCAGCTTTATCATGTTCTCTTCCGGCTTTGTTATTTCGTATAGAACACAGCGTGCTGCGGTGCCATCGATATAATCAAGAACATCATCGAACGCCGAGGCAAGCGCTGATATATCCTCGTGGTCGATGGGGGTAATGAACGTCTTGTTGAGCTCTTCAAATATCTCATGAACAAAATCATCTCCCTGATGTTCGATATCCTTTATCGCCTGTTGTTTTTGTTTGATATTGTCGTAATTTTTTAGCATATCAAGGAAAGCATTCGAGCCATCAAGCACGTTCTGTGATTCATTTTCAAGCATATTAAAAAAGTGTTTATCCTGAGGAAGGATCCATTCTTTAAGTCCCATGTTTCAATCTCCTTATCCTAAATTAAGTTATAGCTAAAATCGTTTTCCATTTATAATGAAGACTTCGTTATTCATACGGATTATAAGTACGTATGGTTCTTGCGACAAAGGGAGAATGTCAATTCAACTCCGCCCGTTCGCCTGTCACCATGAACACCACGTTTTCACAGAGATTCGTTATGTGGTCACCTATCCTCTCAAGATACCTTGCCACAAAGGTTAGGTGCTGGGCGCCGGTTATCTTTTTTGGGTCCTCGATCATATAGGAAATCAGCTCTCTTCTTACCTGGTCAAAGAGCATATCGACTTCATCATCCCGCTTTGCAATAGTCTTTGCAAGCTCCACATCCTTATTTTCAAAAGCGGTCATGGTATTCGCCAACATTTGCTGGCATGTCTCTGCCATTCTCGGTATGTCTATGAGCGGCTTCACTGGCGGCACATTAGCTGTAATCTTTGTAATAACCGCTATCTCTAAAGCAAGGTCACCCATCCTTTCAAGGTCAATGGACATCTTTAATACCGAGATTATAAGTCTCAAATCCCTCGCCATAGGCTGCTGGAGTGCGAGCAGTCGCATGCAGCCCTCCTCAATGCTCTGATCGAGGGCATCAATCTCAATATCCATATCAATGACCTTCTGGGCCATTCCCACATCCCGATTCTTGAGGGATAGAACCGAATCTCCTATCGCCTTGCCTACAAGGCTTCCCATGCTGACTACTTCCTCCCTTAACTTATGAAGATCTCTGTGATACGCTTCGCGAACCATATTATCCAAACCTCCCGACTATGTAATCCTCGGTACTCTTTTCCTGTGGCTTCTTAAATATCTGATTTGTTTCTCCAAACTCTATTAACTCTCCATAAAGAAAGAAAGCTGTAAAATCGCTTACCCTTGCTGCCTGCTGCATATTATGCGTTACTATAATAAGGGTATATTTTTCTTTCAGTTCCATCATTAAATCTTCAATCTTGCTTGTGGATATAGGGTCTAAAGCTGAGCAGGGTTCGTCAAACAGGATAACCTCTGGCTCAACAGCTAATGCTCTTGCGATGCAGAGACGCTGCTGCTGACCGCCTGACAGACTCACACCCGATTTATTGAGGTCATTCTTCACTTCGTCCCATAGTGCGGCTTTTTTTAGACTCTCCTCGGCAATGTTATCAAGGATCTTTTTATCTTTCACTCCACTGAGCTTCAATCCAGCCACAACATTATCACTAATAGACATCGTAGGGAAAGGGTTGGGCTTCTGGAATACCATACCTATGCGCCTTCTTATGTCTACAGGGTCGACATCGCTTTCATAGATATCCTTGCCATCAACCAGTACTTTTCCTGAGACTTTTGCCCTGGGTACAACTTCATGCATCCGGTTGAGGCATCGGATAAATGTGGATTTTCCGCATCCGGAAGGGCCTATGATGGCGGTTATCCTGTTTTCCTGGAAACCAAGATCAATATCTTTTAGAACATGCTTTGTTCCGAACCATGCATTGAGGGCTTCAACGGTAATCTTATTCTGCACTTTTATACTCCTATTCTTACACTGAATATCTTCTTCTGATAATGAACCTCACACCAATATTTAAAATAAGAATCAGAATGATCAGAATGAGGGCTCCTCCCCAGGCTTTGGCATGCCAGTCAGGGAAGGGTGTTATTGCATATGTGTAAATCTGCACCGGCAGTGTCGATATTGGTTTGTCTATTCCGCTAGCCCAGAACATGTTCCCAAATGAAGTGAAAAGGAGAGGCGCGGTCTCACCAGATATTCTTGCGATTGCCAGTAATGCTCCAGTGATTATACCGCTCCTGGCAGTGCTCAAAACAATATATAATGTTGTTTTCCACCGCGGTATCCCAAGGGCAAGGGAAGCTTCTTTAATTGATCCAGGCACAAGTTTGAGGGACTCCTCGGTAGTTCTCGTAACAATGGGGATCATCAATACAGAGAGAGCTACCCCGCCTGCAATTGCAGAGAAGCTTCCAAAATAAAGGACTATGAAGGTATAACCGAACATCCCTGCAGCTATCGAGGGCGTGCCGGTGAGGACATCAGCCACGAAACTTACAAAACGTCCAAACCTGTTTGCCCCATATTCTGAAAGATATATCCCTGAAAGAATGCCTATGGGAAGCCCGATTAAGCAGGCAATCCCTACGACTATAAATGTCCCCTGGATAGCGTTCCCAAGCCCGCCTCCTGCTTCACCCACAGGTTTGGGGAGCTGTGTAAGAAAATCCGGGTTTATAGATGATATCCCATTGATGGTTACTGTGTAGAGGATGCTCAGCAGTGGGATTATGGCGATAGCAACGCAGGCGGCGGTCAGGAAGGACATAGTTCGGTCAATTAATTTTCTTTTATTCCATTTCATGCCCTCTCGCCTCCTTCCACATTAAGCATTTGACGAATCCGTCTAAAAAGGTGGATATCATTGGATTCATCAAACTTCCACACCAAAATCCTGGCTGCTATGTTGATTATGACGGATATCACCAGAAGCAAAAACCCGATCTCAATAAGAGATGAGACGTAAAGCTTGGACGGTGCCTCCATTAACTCGTTTGCAATAACCGATGCCATGGTATCTGATGGCGCGAAAAGGGATGCCTTGATGTGGTGGCTGTTCCCGATGACCATGGTTACTGCCATTGTTTCGCCGATAGCACGTCCAAATCCAAGAATTACCGCCCCGAATATTCCAGATCTGGCATAGGGGAGTACCGCAATCCGTGTGGTCTCCCAGCCTGTAGCGCCGAGAGCGATGGCTGCTTCCCGCTGTTGCGTCGGCACTGTCATGAGGACTTCCTTAGACACCGATGAGGTTATCGGGATAATCATTATTGCAAGTATCATGCCACCGGTAAGCATGGACGGACCGTACATTGGTCCCTGGAAGAGCGGCAGAAAACCAAGATATGTTGAAAGAGGCGGCGCAAGATAGTCGTGGATGAACGGGGCGAGAATGAATATGCCCCAGAGCCCGATAATGACGCTTGGGACGGCGGCAAGCAATTCTATGATGAAAGATAGGGGCGTCCTCAGCTTTTCCGGAGCGAGTTCTGAGAGAAATATCGCTATCCCGAGGCTAAATGGGACAGCTATGAGCAGGGCAAGGAATGATGAAACAAGAGTCCCGAAGATAAAAGGCAGGGCGCCGAATACCTCTTTCACTGGATCCCATACAGAACCTGTCAAAAAACCCGTGCCAAAAGCATCTCTTGAAAGTTGAGACTCTATAAAAAGTTCCCTGAACAATAAAATTGCAAGGATTATTATTCCCAGAGCAAATGAGCCGACTACAGCTTCAAAAATAAAATCGCCTGAGAGTTTGCTCCGGCTGATACGGAAAGAAGGCAATCTCGATCTATCCATCTAGATTAGCGGTTGTCCGTTGTAGTTCATAAGTTTTATGGTTTTTTCATTCAGACTTACGACTTCTTTTGGCAGCGTCACATACTGGAGATCGGAGGAATAACTCTGTCCATCGTGTACTGCCCACCAGAGGAATTCAGCCAGTGCTTTACCCTTGGTCAGTTCTGCCTGGTTTTTGTAGACAAGAAGATAGGTAAAGCTGCTTATGGGGTATGAATTGTCTCCCGGGGCATTCACAACACTTACGGATGACCAGCTTGCGTCGCCTGCGGGCAGCGTTGGCACAGCTCCAGCAACGGCGCTTGCCGTTGTCTCAAGTGTGGGTTCAATGAATATCCCTGCCTTGTTCTTGATATATGAATAGGAGATGTTGTTCTGAGCCTTGGCATAGATAAGTTCGACATACCCTATAGCGTAAGGGTTCTGGCTCAAGATACCTGCAACGCCCTCGTTGCCTTTCCCGCCAAGACCGACAGGCCAGTTGACTGATGTACCTTTTCCAACCTGTGATTTCCAGTCAGGGCTTACCGCTGAAAGATAATCCGTGAATACGAAAGTCGTGCCGCTTCCATCGCTCCTGTGTGCTACGATAATGTCTTTTGGCGGGAATTGAATATCAGGATTAAGTGAGACTATCCTCGGGTCGTTCCATTTTGTGATTTTTCCAAGGAAAATGTCAGCAATTACATCGCCGCTCAAATTCACTCCCTTCTGTATGCCGGGCAGGTTATACGCTACGACCACTGCACCTATGGTTTCGGGTATTTGCAGGATGCCTGTAAGATTTTTATATACCTGCTCTGAGAGAGGCGCATCACTTGCGCCAAAATCTACCGTTTTTGCAGTTATCTGCTGTATTCCCGCACCGCTTCCCACGCTCTGATAATTGATCTGGATATTTGGATTTATTTTGCTATGTTCCGAACTCCATTTGGATATCAGAGGGTATGGAAATGTTGCACCCGCACCATTTAAGGTTATAGTTGCCGGAGGCTGCGCCGTTGTTTGTACTGTAGGCTGTACTTGGGCAGGCGGCGTGCTTACACACCCAGCTACCAGCACGCCTGCCAGAATCAAAATTAGTATTATCTTTAATCGATTCATTTTCTTTTTTTCACCAGCAGGAATTTTAGCATCAAATAATATATAGCTTCTCCCAAGAATCTATAGATGCTATAGAAAATCAGTAAATTATGATTCCAGGGAGATGTTTAGAGGAGATATAAAATCTAAGCCTTATTGAATGCATGCGATAGCAGGTTCAATAGAATACGTAATTGCAGGGGGCTTTAAACCAAACCTTAAACTGCAAAATTCTCTGATTTGTGTAAGGCTTGTGAGGGTATATTCTCTCGGTGAGTTCTTAATTTCCAAGATTAAATTTCTTGCATTTGTCTTTAATATGTTTTTGAAAACTTCCCTGAAATTTATTTTTCCAAGCCCTAGTGGAAGGTGGCGGTCTCCAAACATTGCTTCTTCAGACTCCAGAATGCCAAAGTTATCATGAAGATGCATTTGATGTATGTAGCCACCTAATTCAAAATAATCTTCCAGGGATAATCCATAAGCATTGGAGGCAATAAACGCATGACCGATATCCAGATTTATCTTTAAATGCTCCGAATCTACCATTTCAATCATATGGAAAATTTCTCCAGGAAACACACCAACTTTATTTCCACCGTTCCTGTCAAACAGGTTCTCCAAAAGGAGGATGACGCCGTATTCTTCGGCAAGACCACATATATGTATTAAATTAAGAATATTCAAGTTAAGACATTTTCTTCCGCCATTCTGACTGCCTGGATGAACAACTATATATTCTGCTCCTATTTCTGCGGCGATTATGAAGACCTTCTCCATAACAGTAAAAATTTTTTCATTATTGGTTGAAAAATCGATCTTTAATCTTTCAATCCTGGAGTCAATGTGTGGGGCATGGATAGTGAATTCAGTGCCAAAAGATGAGGCAAGATAGGCAGTTTTAGACAATAGTTCCTTCTCTTTTTGTTCGTCTAAAAAATCCATTCTATCAAGACCAAGTTCAATGATATCCACTTCACATGGATCTATTGCTCCTCCAAAATCTTTTATCTGAGGAGAGTTTATGCCAATTTTTGTATTCATATATTATAGCTTCACGCTATATGTAATATATTTTATCTCAATAATCTATATATTCTAAAGAAAATCAGTATAATTAGATTTCCTATCAAAGAGCTGCAATCACTCTCAAATCTTTTCTGGCGAGTACTTTACAGCCAGCATCCTTATCACTCCAAGCACCAGCAGCAGCGCTGAGAGGGCGAAAATAGTTTCATATCCAAATGATTTGGAGTAAAGCCCGACAGTGACCTCACGCATAGCTATTAAAATCGTGACGTCGGTTATGTCGGTGAGTTTGATTCTTTCGAGTTTCGAATAGTCTGCAAAGGTTTTGAAGAACTCAATTACAATAAAAAGCGTGAGAACATTAGTAACTATTTTGTTAAAACCGCCCTCCACCGAGTCTATCGCCACAGAGCGCATATCAAGTAAAATCCGCAGCATCCCTGCGATAAGGGTTAACAGCAATATATACAGGACGATGGTAACAATGGAATCAGTAATTTTTTTGAAAAATTTTGGATGGTCAATCATTTAAATACCATCATCAAAGCAAGTAAGAAAAGAAGAATTATCAGAAAAATTTCAATCCTATTCAAGCTCATTTTTTAAGATCAATAAGGTCGAGGATAAATGCAGATTCAATCCGGTTTCATCATAGAGTAACCAGTTTAGTTATGGATGCAGAGCATATATGATATTCTTCAGCTATTGCCTGCGTTGCTTTTGCTAATGCATCCTGTGCATTCAATCCATTCACTACAAATTCCTCTCTTTTTTCGCAGATGTATATCAGAATGTCAAGTGTATTCATAGTCTCAACTCTTCCTACTTGGCAGAAAATCCGCCGCGCAGGAACAGGTAAATCTCCTTGTCTTCCTGATTTATTTCCATAAATCCTTCTTCCGGTGGAAATCGTGTGCCGCAGGAGAGGGATTTTTTCATAATTTGTTTCTTTTCTTTCATTTCTATCACCATATCGAAATTCCACCCACAGAGTTATATAATTTATCACAATAATCTATATATGCTACATAAAATCAGTAGAAAATTATTCTGTTCATTGGCCGTTATTTTGATAATGGATACGCTATGGCACAGTTCTCGCATTAAACCAGCATACCTATATGTTCTCATTCCATTTTCTTTTACCCTTTAAATTCAAGATAATTTCCCCCGAGACACCGAAAAAATACGATAATGGTAGCCCGATATACAGTGCAGCGCCAATCAATCCCAGGGCTTTGGTCCTTCTTGTAGTTTTATCTATTTCCAAGTATAATATGTCCTGGCTTTTCTCTCCTGTCAGGGAATCATAAATCATTTTAATGCTCTCCGAGGCTATTTCTTTGCTCCACGAAATGCATTCTGACAGAGGCGTTCTTGTTCCGCCAAAGGAGGTTTTTCTGTTTATGATGGATTTCCTAAGTTCCTCTGAGGTTTTTCCCTCAAAAATTGTGTATCCGTTGCCTATCATATTTATTGAATGGGCATCGCTGCTCCCCAGCTTTGCCAGTCTTCCTGAAGTGAAGGTCTGGGCCATTAAATTAGAGTAGGCATCACGATGGTATGCATTGAATACTTCCACTCCGTCCAGTTTTAAATTATGTATTTTAGTTTCGAGAGAGTGGCAATATGGGCTAAAAGGATGTGCAGCTATAGCAATACCTCCCTGGCCGTGTATAAGGTCTATAGTCTCAGGAGCGCTGCGCATGGGTTTGATCTCTTCCTGGATGAACAGCGCCAGGATCTCTCCGTCTGCGCTTGAAATCTCTTCTCCAACTACAACCTCGATATCCCGTGAATGTTTTTGGGCGATGATAGCACCCCGGATTGTGTTGTGGTCTGTTATGCAAAGGACATCAAGTTCTTTCCTGCGGGCAGCCTCGACGGCTTTAACTGGCTCGGTAACAGATTCAGGGAAATGAATAAAAGAACATTGTCCGAACCCTGAATACCTGGTGTGTACGTGAATATCTGCTTTGCCAATATGATTCTTCTGTTCGATATTTTCCATGCAGAACGATTATTACATTAACAAAATAAAGACTATCTTAGTAAAATATATAATGTATATAGATTCTTACCCTTTGTTCCGACCGTAGCGGTTGGGGTATTAACATAAAATAAAAAGTTAATATATTCTAATATTCTATATTCTAATCATATAAATATAATATGGACAATCTACGCCGATTTTTTCTATACCCAGGCGAGAAGCAACTGAACTAAAAAGTAATAGAACTTGCTTCCGCTGAGCAGCTCTTTAATATTTACCACTTTAACTTCTTCTTCTCCTTTTAACGCCTGAAACCTTCCTTTGCACAGTTCAAGATTAACACATCCAGCAACAGCTCTGATCCCGATGCGGTCATGTCCATCGGGCTCATGGCAGATAGCGTAAAGAGGATAGGAAACTATGCTGCATAATCGCTGAGTTAGCCATTGATGTCTCTAAAAGTATATAGGCTAAATAGAAGGCAGTTATTTTTTTCTCAAGCAACATTTCAAGGTATGATTTACGGATTGTTAGTCCTCACCTAATCCTTTATGTTCTTCGATAACCCTGTTTGCAAAGTCCATATTGCATTTTGTAGAGGAACTAACCGAATCGTTGATAAGCTTAAGAGATAGTTCCTTAGATAAATAGAATATATAATCTATATACATAAGTTATTTAAAAACCTCTGACTAAGATTTAATTAACACTTGAATGAACGCTATGAAAACATTTTGTGGGGGCTTTAATTTTAGCAAGTTGAGTCCTTGCCCAGACCGTATTGAAGGGGATGGAAATGGCAACGGTAGAAAACATGATATAATAGAACCTAATCATGATTATAATTATATGAGAATGCACCTTGATCAACTTGAGGAAAAGATACTGGCGTTCATAGATATTGGGACAAACTCTATCCGACTTATACTCGTCAGACTCAACCCCAATCATTCGTATACTGTGCTGCGGCAGGAGAAGGAGGTTGTCAGGCTCGGCGAGAACGAGTTCAAGAGCAATCACCTCCAGCCAGAGGCAATGGAGCGAGCGGTTCTGGTTTGCAAAAAGTTCGCGGAACTCGCAAAATCCTTCGGCGCTGGAGAGATTATCGCTATAGCCACTTCTGCGGCACGGGAGGCGAAAAACCAGGTAGAATTCCTTGAACAGCTAAAAGATGAGGCGAAGCTGGAAGTCAGGGTCATACCTGGAAAGGAAGAGGCACGTCTCATCTATCTTGGGGTCTCGAGCGGAGTCCATATTGGCAAGAGGAAGGCAATCTTCATCGATATAGGGGGAGGGAGCACGGAGCTTGCGATAGGCGATCAGTTCCAGCAATATTACGTCGACAGCTTCGAACTAGGGGCAATAAGGCTCACTACTAGGTTCATTCAGGATGGGGGGACAGCACCTGTGCCACAGGATGTTTATGCAAGGATGAAGCTGTACATCAAGAACAGAATTCTCAAAACAGCTCAATTCATGAAGAGTGCGAGGATAGAGTGCGCTTTCGGAAGTTCAGGCACTATCGTTAACCTGGCCGAGATAGCGATGAATCTGCATGAACGGGACGGCGCAGGAAGAAACCTTGTCCTGAACTACAAGAATCTAAGGAAGGTAGTTTCGACACTCTGCGCGCTTGCCCTCGATGAGAGAAAGAAGATCCAGGGAATCAACCCCGAGAGAGCGGACATAATCGTTGGGGGCGCTGCTATCCTCGAGACAATAATGGAGGAGTTCGGGCTTGAAGAGATTACAATCAGCGACAGGGGCATAGTCCACGGAATGCTCATGGATTACCTGTCAAAACATGAAGGGTTTCCGCAGTTCCAGGAGATGTCTGTCAGGGAGATGAGCGTGCTCCAGCTTGGAAGATCATGCAATATCAACGAGCGGCACGCCAACGCTGTCATATCTCTTGCACTTTCGCTTTTTGACAGTTCTAGGAGGATCGGGCTGCACGACATGGATGAACGGGAGAGGGAGCTATTGAAGTACTCTTCGTTCCTGCACGATATCGGCGGCTTCATAGCATTTAAAAGTCATCATCTCCACTCGCATTACATAATAGGCAACACAGAGCTCCCCGGCTTTGACCAGATCGAGATAAATATAATGGCAAACGTTGCCAGGTTCCACAGGAAGAAGCTTCCAAAGAGAAAGGACCAGGCTTTAGCTCTGCTCGATGAGCACTCTGCGAATACCGTGATTATCCTATCCATGCTGCTGCGCCTTGCTGAGAAACTCGACAGAAGCCATACCTGCCTCGTAAAAAAGGCAGAATTCACCGGGAAAGATAGAACAAAAGTCGATCTCGCTATATGGCCTGATGGCGGCTGCGAGCTTGAAGTGTGGGGTGTAGAGTCGAATGTGAAAGCATTCGAAAAAATATTCAGGAGGAAGCTCAATTTGAATGTAATCCAGGGCTCTCATTGGAACCGTGAATTCTCCAGTCTTAAAATAGGGAGGGAAACTGCCGGGGTTGAGAATGCACTGCATGCATAAGATGTGATTATAACTTGTCTTCTTAGGTAAGTACCAATCATTCACGAAATGACCATTTACAACCATTCTAATCACACGGCTTCTGCTGGTTTTCTATATAGATTATAGAGATTAAGTATATAACATCAGAATTTTAACAATAATTAAGGGTCATTCGTTTTTGCCACCTGATAAAAAAGGAATGACCCATGAAGCTGATAAACGGACTGGGAGGCCTATATAATGAAATTAGATAATATCGAGCTATTCAAAGAAGAGATTTACAGGAAAGATCTCCAGCTCATTCAGAAGATTCACAGAAGAGACATTTTACTCATTGAAGAGAGGTTTAAAAAATGGGAGAATGGCAACGGCTGGGATAACTTTATCAGAATGGTGGAAGGTGTTGCAGATAATGGCAAAGAAGCGACCAATGTTGAATTCACACCCATTAAGATGATGTGTAAGTTCATTGAGAACGGCGGCGATCCTTTAGTCTATCTTAAGGCGATCAGCATATCGTATCCAGAGCACCCCTTCTGCCAGATTCTGATCGAATCCGAGACCGTTGGGCAGTTCTTAAACAGGCTTAAACCGCTGGAAGCGAAGCTTCCCATCATTTTCCATGATAATGGTAAGAAATGGCTTTCTGATTTGTTTGAAGTCTCAAAAGGGTTTGTAAGAGAAGAGTATGAATCCGAGACACAGAGCGCAGTAAATACCGTGGATGCATGCGCTTGATATATATCTCTTCAGAAAAATCAGAATGTAGTATGAGCAGTTCTGAGCCAGGTCAATAAATACTTAGAAAACAATTCGCATGATGAGAAAGGGAGTTTCGGGATTGGGATGTCGAAAATTTACTACTGATCAACAGGATGCCTGTATTATGGAAAAACAACAGATGGATATAAATTCCGAGGAGAGTGTTATTGAAAAGCCATTGAAAATCAGTACGGAAAGCGTTTCTCTTGATGATCCCGGAAACTTCATCAATAGTGAGCTTAGCTGGCTCAAATTCAATCAGCGGGTGCTTGAGGAAGCAATGGATGAGCGCCAGCCAGTCCTGGAAAGAGTGAAGTTTCTGGCTATTTGTGGAAGCAACATCGATGAGTTCTTCATGGTTCGGGTTTCATCCCTGCGGCGTGCCACAGGGACGGTCAAAGCACGCCCTGACAGGATGTCACCGTCAGAACAACTGGAAGCGATTCAAAAAGAGTTAATTCCACTTATTGCTGATCATGCACGCGGCTGGTATGAACTCTTACCAAAGCTCCACAGCGAAGGTATCCATATCGACAGATATAGCGACCTTGAGGAAGAACAGAAGGTTCTTCTGCGACGCTTCTTCGAATATGAAATATTTCCGACCCTAACCCCTCTGGCATTCGATGCGGCTCATCCTTTTCCATTCATTTCCAATCTCACGATCAATATTGCTGTTGTGGTCAGGGTAACTCAAGGTAACTTTGAAAAACAAATGTTTGCACGCGTCAAGGTACCCACCTGTTTATTCCCGCGCTTTATCGGTGTGCCGGAAGTGGAAAACGGTAAGAATACCGAACACAGCGCTGCCAGCTGGAAAAACACCCACTTCGTCCTGCTTGAAGATCTCATTGCCGCAAATCTGGACATGCTCTTCCCGGGCATGGAAGTGGTTGCATCGTATCCTTTCCGCATCACGCGCGATTCTGAAATTAAGGCTCATCTGAATGGGGAGTATGACCTTGCGACCCAGGTTGAGGAAAGTATGGAGTTTCGCCGTACCGGGCCGCCAGTGAGGCTTGAAGTGGATGTATCCATGCCCGACGACATCCGTCACATGCTTGCCAATAAACTTGCACTGCCTTCCTACCTGGTCAGTGATATAGAGGGTATCATGGGGACTGCAGATTTATGGGAATTGATGAGACTGGACCGCCCCGATCTGAAGGATAAACAGTTTCTTCCTTCAAATCCTTCATTCTTAGATAACGAAAAAAGAATTTTCCCGGCTATGCGCAACCGTGATGTCCTGTTCTACTATCCTTATGACAGTTTTTTGCCCTTTATCAAATTCTTACATCAGGCTGCACAGGATCCTGATGTGCTGGCTATAAAAATAACGCTTTACCGGATCGATGCCAATTCCCCCGTCATTGATGCACTTATTAAGGCGCGGCAGAATGGTAAGCAGGTGGCTGTTGTTGTGGAACTGACAGCGCGCTTCGATGAAGAAAAAAATATTGGGTGGGGGCATGCACTTGAGCGGGCGGGTGTGCATGTGGTATACGGGAGACCGGGACTGAAGGTTCATGCCAAATTATGCCTTGTTGTCAGGAGAGAAGGAAAGGAAATAATCCGATACGGTTACCTTAGTTCGGGGAACTTCAATTCCGTCACAGCCAGGATCTATGGCGACCTTGGCTACTTTACCTGCAACCCGCAGATCTGTGCAGATATGTCCCACCTCTTCAACGCACTCACAGGTTATTATGGAAAGCAGAAGTATCACAAACTCCTTGTTGCGCCTTATGATTTGCGACGGGAATTCCTGGGACGCATCGAAAGAGAGATCACACGCCATAGAGAGCACGGGGACGGATATATGGCATTCAAGAACAATGGCATAACTGACATGGAGATAATCCTGGCTCTTTACAGGGCGTCTCAAGCAGGTGTAAAAATCGACCTGAACGTGCGCGCCCTGTGCGCCCTTCGCCCCGGAATTCCGGGGGTAAGTGAGAATATCACTGTAACATCCATTGTAGGACGTTTTCTCGAACACGCACGAATATACTATTTCAGAAACGGCGGGGATGAAGAGGTCCTGCTCGGAAGTGCGGACCTCAGGACACGGAACTTTGACGACCGGGTGGAAACGCTCTTCCCTGTGGAGGATCCGGATATAAAATCTGTGATAATCAAGGATATACTCAATGTCCACCTGAAGGACAATGTAAAAGCAAGGCGGTTATTGAGCGATAGTACGTACGAGCGCGTTACACTTTCTCCCGGAGAGAAAGAGATGAATTCGCAGGAGTGGCTGATCGGGAACAGGGGGTTGTGGCACGGTGATTTCTAAGAGGAAAGGATCTCTGAAAAACTTCACTGGATATTGCCTTTTCGGAGCGGATAGACTTCGCCCGCTTCTTCGGTCCCTTTCCAGGGAGATAGAAGGCGTGCGTGAGGCGAAGGACATTGAGTTCATTCACAGGATGCGAGTCGCATCAAGGCGGATCCGCTCCTGCCTTCCACTTTTTGAAGAGTGTTTCCCTCCTAAGAAGTACAGGGACTGGCGAAAAGAGATCCGCAATATCACTCGCGCTCTTAGGGAGGCACGGGATGCAGATGTGCAGATAGCTTTCCTTAAGGCATACACCGAGAAGCTAAAAGAGGAAAGCCTCCGCCCTGGTGCGCAGCGCTTCCTCCTGCGCCTCAGGCAGCGCAGGGAGCGGACGCAACCGCGTGTGATCGAGGCCATTGACAGGCTTCATGAGAGTGGCGTGGCGGAGGATATGGAAAAGTTGTGCCGTAAGATGCGCAAGGGTAGAGCTGAAGTCAATTCTCCAAAGATTTATCAAAAAGCGATTGTCCACATAACAACGCGGCTTGATGAGATATTCGCTCATGAAGCCTCAGTTTACATCCCTGAAAATATAAAAGAGCACCATGCCATGCGTATTGCTGTAAAGCGCCTTCGCTACACGATGGAGGTGTTTTCACCCCTTTACGAGGAGGAACTGGAGAACCAGCTTCTGGTCTGCAAAAAACTCCAGGATATGCTCGGAGATCTGCACGACTGCGATGTATGGATGGAATATTTGCCTCAATTCATGGATGATGAACGGGCATATTCTCTTGATTATTTCGGGCAGGACGACTCCTTTGGGATTCTTGAGCCCGGACTGCTGCACTTCCAGCAGCATCTGCGCGAGCGCCGTTCTGCGATATACGAGGAGTTTGTAGCATACTGGAAAGATATTCAGGAGCAGAATATATGGAATGACACGAAGCAATTTATCCAGTTAACATTCGATGAAAAATCTAAGAATCAGGCAAAAGTAAAATAAGTATGGAGTGTGAAATATATGAAAGATAAGAAAAAAAGCAAGAACACCAAAGTATCTTCGTGGTGGGAAGAGAGACCTAAAATACTGCGAAGTACGACAAAACCTAAACTTGCTAAAGCAGAAACAAAAATAAAGAAAGCTGAGGCAGAAAAAGAAACTGCAAACCTGCCTGCTCTGGAGTTATCCCAACCCGCAGAACACGAAGCCTTTCTACTCATTGGGGACGTTCATGCCAACCTGCCTGCCCTGAAGTCTGTCCTGGAAGATGCCAGCAACAGAGAGGTTTCAGAGATATGGAATGTGGGTGACCTAACGGGGTACGGTGCTTTTCCGGATGATGTTGTCAGGAGACTGCGCAAGGAGAACGCCCAGAGCGTGGTTGGGAACTATGACCTCAAGGTTCTGAAGGTCAAGGAAAAGAAAGAGGAAGAGGAGGGAGAGAAAAAAGAGTCGCCTGAAGACTGGAATGCCATCAAGTGGACATATAACAATCTTTCTAAGAAGAACCGCAAATACCTCAAATCTCTGCCTGAGGAACTCAGACTGGAGGCTGGAGGAAAGCGAATACTTCTTACCCACAGGAGCCCTTTGCCCGAAATAGGCCCTGAAACGCCGGATGAAAAACTTCGTGAGTTTGCTCTTCTCGCTGATGCTGACGTGATAATCTTCGGGCATTCGCACCGTCCCTTTTCCCGTCAGGTTGATGGTGTATGGTTTATTAACCCCGGGGGCGCAGGAAGGCAGGATGATGGTGATCCTCGAGCCAGCTACGCGATCCTGTGGATAAACCCCTTTGAAGTGAAACACTACCGTGTCGACTATGACGTGGAGAAAGCCGCAGCAGCCATACGGGAAAACGGCCTTCCTGAGGTTTTCGCCCAGATGACTCTTCAGGGGCTATCACCAGATGCGGTGGCTCAGGAACTATCAAAGAAGAATGAAAACCGCCTGGAGGAAGTTCGGAAGACAGCTCGCAGCGTTTCCTATAATGAGGGGCACAGTAGTCAGGTGACAAGGCTGGCTATGCGGCTCTTCGATGAACTCGGAGAGCTTCACGGCCTCGGTGCCGAGGAACGCTTCTGGCTCCAGTGTGCCGGCATACTTCATGATATCGGGTGGATCGAAGGGCAGAAGGGGCATCACAAGACCTCACTCCGCATCATCCTTGCCGAGCCGCACCTTCCCTTTGACGAAAGGGAACGAAATATCGTAGGTTCAATCGCCCGTTACCACAGGAGAGAACTTCCAAATAAAGGGCACCGGTACTTTGCTGCTCTGCGACGGGACGAGCGGCAGAAAGTAAAGGCGCTGTCAGCGATTCTTCGCGTGGCGGACGGACTGGATTTCACGCAGCAGAGCCTTGTTAAAGATATCACATCTGAGGTTTCCCCCGAGCAGGTGATTGTCAATTGTGCTATTTCAGGGGAAGCAGAAACCGAGAAGGACAGAGCCATGAAAAAAGGAGATCTGTTCGAGAAGGTATTCAATCGGGACCTCGCAATTTCATTAGACCTTGTACCATGAAGAAGAATATCCTGAAAGAGATGGGCGAAGAAGAGTTCCTCCTGCCTGAGCTAGTGAACGCGGCGCTTGTGGCCAATGACAGGATTAAGTACTATTTCACGCTGCTCCAGACAGCCCAGTCCAGTGCTCTGCATCCGGACCGTGAATTCCCCAGTCTTAAAATAGAGAGGGAAACTGCCAGGGTTGAGAATGCGCTACTTGATAGTGTAGTGCAGGAGGCAGAAGGACTTGGTTCCGGGA
This sequence comes from Candidatus Methanoperedens sp., assembly GCA_027460535.1. NCBI lineage: Archaea > Methanobacteriati > Methanobacteriota > Methanomicrobia > Methanosarcinales > Candidatus Methanoperedentaceae > Candidatus Methanoperedens > Candidatus Methanoperedens sp. The sequence continues at coordinate 5,325 of JAPZAR010000012.1, read as the reverse complement.
CATATCGAATTCCCTATGCAGGAGAGATACTCTCAGCTATAAAAGCATGCATGCAGGAGATGTCTCTTCCCATTCTGGCACGTGGGGAGGCGCACGATTTTGATAAACGATTCACAGAGCTACTGGAGGGCTGGCCAGATGGCGGAGAAGAAGCCCTGAGCGAGCAGTTTCTCCAGAAGATAACTTCGGGCGACCGAAAAAGCGGGGACAGCCTCCACCTCCTCGTGATGGACATGCACAGGGTACTGAATTCCATGCAGGGAGAGCTCTCGCAGGAGAATATCAACGGGGCCATGACCTACCTGCTGGAGGAGAACGACAGGGTACTGGTCAGGGCGTTCATGGCGGGGGTTAACCGCACAGCACCTCTCAAATTTGATCACGCCGGCCTGGGGACAACCGCCACGCGCATGGGCTCAAGGCTCGTCATTCAGAACGATATAGGCTTGACCGATGCGCATGTGCTGGTGGTGAACATCGAAGGAATGACTGCCTCCATCGTGCACACAGATATTCATGTGCCCAGGCTAAAATTCTTCCAGAGCCTTTTCGACGCATGGGATGTGAAGTGGGAGGATACCCTATCAAAGCGCGTCGGTGATCAGTTCGAAAAGGAGACATATAATCTCTTGACAGGGAGATATACGGCCAGGGACCTGACAGATCTTGGGGCCTTCTTTACCCACCTTGGATCAAGGCTAGTGTTCCTGATCGACTGGAACAGGGCACGTAAGCGGCTTGGGAACTTCCTCCCCAATAAAGACTGCATCACAGTTCTTAAATGGGCGGCAGACAATGAGGTTGGACATATCGCTTTCTTCAACCTGGGCGGGGAAAGGATCATCTATGACGCCCTTTTACTGTCTGTGCCCTGCGGAGAACCACTTCATCAAAGATTGGGCCGTGAGAAGTGCATGGAATATTTTCAGTGGGTGCTCCAGACGGCAGCGACCGATCTTTTGGCCGGCAATTCCCGATCTCTCATTCATAATGAAATAAAGGCTGAGCTCTTAGGACAGCTCGGATCCGCATATGATGATCTCATGGGATTGTGCGAGGAGCATGCATCACTCATAATCGAAGCAGCAACCGCGGTGAGCGATTCCCTTCTCCATCGTGATGGGGACGTCGCAGCCCGCAGTGCGCAGAAGGTCCGGGTCTGGGAAGGTCAGGCAGATGAACTCGTGAAGAAGGTTCGAGCCCTTTCCAGGAGGATTGAAGATGCATCGTTCTTTGCCGCGCTGATTAACGCGTCTGACGATGCGCTTGACCATCTCGAAGAGGTGTCGTTCTTTGCCACACTCATTCTCCCGGATGCAGGATCAAGGGAAGTCCATGCTGATCTGCGCACAATGGCCGAGATAGCGCAGAGGTGCAGTCAGGAATTCTTAAAAGCCCTCATATCTGCCCGGGAAGTTCATAAAGGTTACAACCGTGATGAGATGGCGGACTTCCTCAGGGCTTCGGACAGTGTGATGGGCCTGGAAATGGAGTGTGATGAGGCGCTGCGGAAAACTGTGCAAGGGATCCTCAGGGAAAGTGAGGACGATAAGGGGTTATTGGTTTGCTTTGAGCTTACCCGCAGTATCATGACATCTATAAGTTCTCTCACGAATGCTGCAGGCATCATGCATGAAAACATTCTCGAAAGCATAGGGAGATAGGTTTTATGCCAAGCGATGTTCCAAGAATGGTTACGTTCGGGCATGGCCGCCAGGGCGAGATAACATCTGAGGATTTCGGAAATAAGGCAGCTTATCTGGCGAGAATAGCAGAACTTGGGATTCCAGTTCCACCCGGCTTCTCTTTGAACGTTTCAATCTGCGAGGAATACTACCGGAATGGAGGGAGACTCCCCGGAGACGTGCCTGACCTCCTGCGTCAGGGAATCGCATTCATTGAGAGAGCCACAGGACTGATATTCGGCGGACGTAAACCGCTTCTTGTATCGGTGAGATCCGGTGCCCCGGTCACGATGCCCGGAGTTATGGATACATTGCTGAACGTGGGTCTCAACAGGGAAACACTTCGGAGAATGATATCCCTGACAGGAAACCCCCGCTTTTCCTGGGATTGCTACAGGAGACTGATGGAAAACTTCGGTGAAGTAGTGTTCTCGCATGACGCCGGGCAATACAGATCGCTCTTAAAGGATGCCATGAAAAAAGAGGGTGCACTGGATGAAGTGGAGCTGGAATCCAGCAGTCTTAAGCGCCTTGCAGGGGAATATGAAAGGATATTTCTGGAGGGAGGCCACAAGATCCCGGAGGACGTTCATGAACAATTGGAGCTTGCTGTGGTCGAAGTCCTTCGGTCCTGGATGAACCCCAGGGCGCAGGCATTCCGCAAGATGAACCTGGTGAATAATGTCCGCGGGACCGCTGTCACGGTGCAGGCCATGGTCTATGGGAACATAGGTCCGCGTTCCGGGGCAGGCGTTGCCTTCACGAGGAACCCCTGGACAGGGGAGAACGAACTCCTGCTCGACTTCAAGTTCGGAGCCCAGGGAGAGGATGTGGTATCCGGTGCACGATCAACCGTCACACAGAGAGAGCTGCTGGAAACCATGCCCCAGTTAGATCAGGAACTCCTTGCTGTTGGCAGGAAGATCGAATCCCATTTTAAAGATATGCAGGATATAGAGTTCACGGTGCAGGAGGGGAAGCTCTATATCCTCCAGAGCCGCGACGGAAAGAGGTCGCAGCTTGCGGCTCTTAGAATTGCCATAGAGCTGTGCCAGGAAGGAATCATCTCGCCGCAGGAAGCGCGGGAGAGGCTTCGAGAAGTGGATATCGAATCTATCAGCATCCAGAAGGTAATCTCTCATGATTCTCCCCTTGCTGCGGGAATATCCGCGTCCAGCGGTGTAGTCTCTGGTCGAATCGCATTCACAGGCGAGGTGGCGGAAAGGTTCTCTGCTGACGGGCCTGTTATCCTGGTCAGGGATATGGTCACCCCTGACGACATTCCGGGAATCGCCATCTGCGCAGGAATACTCACTGCCCGCGGGGCAAGAACCTCACATGCTGCAGTAGTTGCCCGCCAGATGGGCAAGGTCTGTATTGTGAACTGCACTGATCTTGATATTGACGTTCCCAATCATAAGTGCCGGCTGGGCAGACGGGAGCTTTCTGAAGGAGATGAAATCACCCTGGACGGAAATGCTGGCTTAGTGTATCTTGACCATGGAAAAGTGGATGTGGTATATGAGAAGCCACTCGCGCTGATCGACGTCGTTAAAAGCTGGGGTACTATATAATTGTAATATATTCAATAAAAATTTGTAGATAAATAATGAGAACTGAAAATAAGAAAATATTCCTGGGGGGTTATTCCAGGAATACCGAAAGGCGATACAGATTATCGGCGTTTTTGTTTTTAGAAAAATTCCTCTCATCGACAAATATCCTGGTCATGCCAAAGCCTTTTTTATTTTACTTCGCCTCTTCCGAAATAATATTTCCAATCAACAAATGCGTGAACCATTTATCATCAGCAGGGATGATATACCAGGGAGCAGTTTTTGTATTGGTATTTATTATTGCTTTTTCATAAGCCTTTTGATAATCATCCCAATAACCACGCTCTATAATATCGCTGGAAGAAAATTTCCAATGTCTTTCTTTGTTTTCAATTCTTTCTAAAAAACGTTTACATTGTTCCTGCTTCGACAAGTGAAGAAAAAATTTCAAAATACGTGTCCCACTTTCTGTAATACTTTTTTCAAAATGATTGATTTGCTTGTAACGCTTCGCCCAAAAATTTTTGTCTATTTTCTCAATGGAATCAATACCAGGAATTCGTTCCACCAGAACTATTTTCGGATGTACTTTTGAGATAAGTACATTTTCATAATGCGAACGGTTGAAAATAGCTATCTGTCCATGTTCTGGCAATTTTTGATAATGACGCCATAAATAATCATGTTCTAATTCTAAATCGGAGGGATGTTTAAAACTATGAACCAAAACACCTTGCGGATTAACACCACTCATAATATGTTTAATGCTGCCGTCCTTCCCCGAACTATCCATACCTTGTAGAATAATCAATAAAGACTGGCGATTCTCGGCATATAATTTATACTGAAGTGCCGCTATTTTTTCCGTATCATTAAGGAGCATCTTCTTTAATTCTTTTTCCTCAGGCTGCTTAAATGTCGATGAAGTCTCTAATTTTGAGAGCTTAAAATCGTCCTTAGATTTCACCTTGTAGTTATCTATATGCATAATCATATTATTAAACACATTTCGAGGACTTATTTTAGTAACAGAATAAAAACCGAATCAAAATCAATGCTTCAGTTTATATCGTATTGGTAAGAGTTTAAAGTTTAAAAGTTTTTGGTTGAGCAATGATACAACTTTTTTATAGACAACTAATATTAACTTTGTTTTATAAGCAGAGCTTACATTTTATAAAACAACCCAGACCCAAGCAAACAAAAATCAATGCGTCAGCTTAGCTCGTACTGCGTGAACATGTCGACACTTTTTTGCCAAAGTAGATAAGCCCTTACGGTGAATTGTAACTCAGTATCCCTTCTATCTCCTGTGTTAGTTTCGGTGTTTGTTTTGAACATCCTTGGAATGGAAAAAGCAAGAATATATGATACCTCAAATGCGATTATTATCCCTAAAAGTTATGATTTATTAAAATCGCCCATATAATAAGAACAACCGTACCAAATATTATGAAGCGGGTGAAGGACTTTTTTATCAATTGCATAAGTTCAGGCGGTCCTGACAATTTTACAAATATCATATTACTGCCTACGCTTATTATACTTGCAAGGACAACGGTTATTGCAGCCGTATTGTATGAAACCGTGTGGTTAACAGCAAGCGCCGTCACCGACGCGATTACCACTGCGCTACTTATAAATCCACCCAGCGCAGTCGCGTAAACTCCTGCAACACCTGCCCACAGGTAAGCAAATCTTGAAATAAAAGATAATGCCGTGAACCCGAAGGCAAATTTTACCGCCGGAGATAGCGCAAACGGGGACTGCAATTGTATTGTCTCGTTTGAAACCATATGGTTACTTGATTTAATAGCTGTGGCTGCGAGAAACAGGATAATGACAATCTGCACAGGAGCCATCAATAAAAGCACTTTTCCGCTCGGGTCTACAATCAATGCTATGACCATGTTCCTTGCCAGCGTTGCAGCATTTGAAAGGATAATCCCCAGGTAACTGGATTCTATTAACTCGGTTCTTTTTTTTGCCATCGCAGCAAGGGCTCCTGTCGTTGCCTGACTGTTCACAAGCCCGCCAAGCATCCCGGAAACAGGTAAACCGCGTTTTGTCCCGATCTCCTTCAT